>CAVCFM010000384.1:0-1333 GCA_963601305.1 bacterium
TTCGGATGGATCATACCGGAGCCCTTGCACATTCCGCCGATCGTCACGGTCTTTCCGCCAAGCTCTACCTCCACAGCCACTTCTTTTTCGTGGGTGTCGGTGGTCATGATCGCCTGCGCCGCCGCATGCCCGCTCTCATATCCAGGGGCAAGCTGCGGTGCCATCGCCTCGATACCGGCACAGATTTTATCAATCGGAAGCTGCATGCCAATGACTCCCGTGGATGCCACAAGCACCTGCTCTGCCGACACCTTAAGAACCTGCTCGATCTTCTCTGCCGTCGCCTTGCAGTAGCCCATGCCCTCTGCTCCGGTACACGCGTTGGCAATTCCCGCATTGACGACAACCGCCTGCGCCTGCTTCGTCTCATAGACCACCTTCTGGTCCCATTTGACCGGAGCCGCCTTTACGATATTGGTGGTAAATGTGCCTGCCACATGACAGGGTACCTCACTGTAGATCATCGCCATATCGCTACGTCCCTCGTACTTGATCCCCGCAGCTGTCGATGCAGCCTTAAATCCCGTTGCAGCGGTCACGCCGCCTTTGATCATCTTCATATCCTTCACTCCTTTTTTGTTCCATCTTATTCGTTGTAAGTCGTCACATTCTCTTCGTTTGTTATGTATTCATAATAGTTGACATCCGTCCGGAATGTCCAGCCAAGTCCCTGCCAGAAATGGTTGCCGATATCGTTTTTCTGAAATGCGATCAGGTTTACCTTGTTGATATGTTCTTTTTTTAACGCCTCCACGCAGGCGCCAACCATCTGCTGTCCGATCCCGTGTTTTCGGTATGCCTCTGCGACACACACATGATACAGACATCCCCGTCTGCCGTCATGGCCGCACAAAATCGCTCCTATGATCTTTCCGTCTGCCTCTGCCACCATGCTTGTGGTTGGATTTCTCCGGATAAAGCGCTCCACACCCTCTTTCGAATCGTCAATGCTTCGTATTCCAAAGCCGTGTATCTGCATCCAAAGCTCATGTACCTGTTCATAATCCGTCGTCTGCATTTCCCTAATTATATAATCCTGTTTTAACATATCAGCATCCCCTTTTTCCATCTGTTATCATTTCTGTCTACGGGAACATCGGCACCATCTGCAATCCTTCGGACTCCTCAAATCCAAACAACAGATTCATATTCTGTACTGCCTGACCGGCTGCGCCCTTCACCAGATTGTCTAACGCTCCCATCATGATAATGCGTCCGGTGCGCGCATCAATTTTAAAACCGATGTCCACGTAATTGCTTCCTTCCACCCATTTGGTCTCCGGGCAGATTCCCTCGTCCAGCACGCGCACAAATTTTTCATTTGCGTAATATT
>CAVCFM010000384.1:1343-6648 GCA_963601305.1 bacterium
ATCATATATAGATTTAATTTCCTGGTAACTTGGAAGGCTGCCATCCGGTTTCTTTTTTAATGTGGCATATTCTGTTGCCAGGATTCCGCGGTTCATCGGCACCAGATGCGGTGTAAAATTGATAAGAACCTCTTTTCCTGCCGCATAGCCAAGCTGTTCCTCAATCTCCGGCGTATGTCTGTGTGTCGCCACACCGTATGCTTTCATATTCTCATTGACCTCGCAGAACAGATTCGGCAGTTTGGCGCCACGCCCTGCACCGGAAGTACCGGATTTGGCATCAATGATCAGCGTATCTGTATCGATCAGCCCTTCTTTTACCAGCGGATACGCTGTCAGAATGGAACAGGTGGTATAGCATCCCGGATTGGCAACCAGTCTTGCATTCTTCACCTTGTCCCGGTTGATCTCACAGAGACCGTACACCGCTTCGTCAATAAACTGTGGACTTTTATGTTCTATATGATACCACTTTTCATATACAGCCACATCTTTAATCCGATAATCTGCGCTCAGGTCGATGATCTTTGTCTTGGAAAGGATCTCCTCTGTCAGCACCCCTGCCAGAAATCCCTGCGGCGTCGCAGTAAAAATCACATCCACCTGCTCTGCCAGCTTTTCCATATTGTCATCCATACATACATCATCCACGATCTGGAACATGTTCTGATATACCTTTGCATATTTTTCATCTATATAACTTCTGGATCCATACCATTTGATCTCTACCTCTTTATGTCCAAGCAGTATACGGACCAGCTCGTTTCCTGCATATCCGGTTGCACCTATAATCCCAACTTTGATCATGTTTATCCGCCTCCCTATGTTTTGCATAATTATACATCCATTTTATTCTTTATGCAACCCTTATTTTGGGTTTTACCCGTATTATTTTTCATGGTTGCATCTGTCATTTCCTTATTAAATATGAATATTTCTTGTATATTTGTGTATTCTTTGCACAACTTTATGCATTTTTATTTAATATTTATGTATATTTTTTCACTTGCATTTCTGTATAAAGTAATGTATATTTTAGGTATGCCATGAATCACAGACAGATAGAACGCGATTCATAATTTAAAGAGAAAGGAATTTTGTACTATGAAAGAGAAAATTATTTTAGCTTACTCCGGCGGACTTGATACAACCGCCATCATCCCCTGGTTAAAGGAGAACTACGACTACGACGTTATCTGCTGCTGCGTTGACTGCGGACAGGAAGAAGAATTAGACGGATTGGAAGAGCGTGCGAAATTATCCGGCGCATCCAAATTATACATCGAAGATATCACAGACGAATTCTGTGATGACTATATTGTTCCATGTGTTCAGGCAAACGCCGTATATGAGAACAAATACTTACTCGGAACTTCCATGGCTCGTCCTGGAATTGCCAAAAAACTGGTTGAGATTGCAAGAAAAGAAGGCGCTACTGCCATCTGCCACGGCGCTACCGGAAAAGGAAATGACCAGATCCGTTTTGAGTTAGGTATCAAGGCTCTGGCTCCGGACCTCAAAATCATCGCAGCATGGAGAGATGACAAGTGGACCATGCAGTCCCGTCAGGATGAGATTGACTACTGCAAGGCTCACGGCATTGACCTTCCATTCTCCGCAGACTCCAGCTACAGCCGTGACCGTAACATCTGGCATATCAGCCACGAAGGTCTGGAACTGGAAGACCCGGCATGCGAGCCAAACTACGACCACCTGTTAGTGCTCGGTGTGACTCCTGAAAAAGCTCCTGACGAGGGCGAGTATGTCACCATGACATTTGAAAAAGGTGTTCCGACCTCCGTCAACGGCAAAAAAATGAAAGTTTCCGACATCATCCGCGAATTAAACCGTCTCGGCGGCAAACACGGCATCGGCATCGTCGATATCGTAGAAAACCGTGTTGTGGGTATGAAATCCCGCGGTGTCTATGAGACTCCTGGCGGAACCATCTTAATGGAAGCTCACCAGCAGTTAGAGGAGCTGGTATTAGACCGTGCCACCATGGATGTGAAGAAAGACATGGGCAACAAGCTGGCACAGATTGTCTACGAAGGCAAATGGTTCACTCCACTGTGCGATGCAGTTCGCGCATTTGTGACATCCACACAGGAATATGTAACCGGCGAGGTCAAATTTAAATTATACAAAGGCAACATCATCAAAGCCGGCACTACTTCACCGTACTCACTCTACAGTGAGTCTCTGGCAAGCTTTACAACCGGTGACCTCTATGACCACCATGATGCAGAGGGCTTCATCACACTGTTTGGTCTTCCGTTAAAAGTGCGTGCGATGAAATTACAGGAAGTGGAGAACAACAAATAAGTTTTACTATCGGGGATATTGTGAATTGACATAAATAACGAGGCCGTATGCAAACGCATACGACCTCGTTTCTTTACTCTATAGAAAATACCGTGCTACGTTAAAGTGTGAAAGTTGTACTTCCTATAGAGTAAAAAGTAAAGACTATACTTCGCCCTGCATTAAAATATCGTTTAAAACGGAAAGTCCCTGCACCATATCCTCCTCGGAGAGTCTGCCGTACCCTAAGAGGAGCACCGCATCGCGTTGTCCCCGGTCAGCCTCACCCACAAGGTATTCCGACAATCCGTATACGCGCACGCCACGCTCTCCCGCCATCCGGCACAGTTCCTGCTCGCCGAGGCGGCTGTTCACCTGCACAAGCACATGCAGTCCCGCGTGGTCACCACTGACTTTTTTTACCCACGGATATTGTTTTAACATATTCAGCAAAAAATCATGCTTCGTCCGGTAGATACCGCGCATCTTATTGAGGTGACGTTCAAAATGTCCCTCCTCGATAAAACACCGCAGCACTTCCTGCTGTATCTTAGGCACAGTCGTCGAATAAAATCCGCAGTTCCTGCGATATCGCTCCATCAGCCCCGGCGGCAGCACCATATAGCTGATACGCAGCGACGGCGCAATGCTCTTAGAAAAAGTCCCCAGATAGATTACTTTTCCAAAGGAGTCCTCGCTCTGAAGCGACGGGATCGGCTTTCCGCGGTACCGGTACTCACTGTCGTGGTCGTCCTCGATCAGATAACGGTTCTCCGCCTCCGCAGCCCAACGCAGCAGCTTAAGTCTCTGGCGAAGCGGCATGACCGTTCCCATGGGGAACTGGTGTGACGGCATGATATACAGGATATCCGGACTTTTCTGATATACCTCCTCAATAGAGAGTCCCTGCTCTCCGGCCGCCACAGTCTCCACCGTATAGCCGGCATTGGCAAATGTGCGGTACGCCTGCAAATAGGTCGGATTCTCCATCAATAACTTCTGTCCGGGGCCAAGCACCTGTGTCAGCAGCATTTCCAGATATTCGTTTCCGGCACCGATCACAATCTCCTGCGGGTCACAGTTGACGCCCCTCGCCCGGTGCAGATACGTTGCGATCGCGCTGCGCAGCCCATAGTCTCCCTGTCCGTTCCCGGATAAAAGCAGTTCCTCCCGGTCGTCAAGCAGTACATTTTTGTGGATTCTCCGCCAGATATTATAGGGAAAATGCTCGGTATCAATCGCATAGGGCGAAAAATCAACCTTCCAGTCCGACCTGGATTCCGGCAGAACATTTACTTTTTGAGCTTGGCGCTTCACCTCACCAAGCTGGTAAAGCTCCGTGATATCGCACACAAAAAAACCCCGGCAGGGTTCCGCTTTGATATATCCCTCTGCCAGGAGCTGTTCATACGCCATCTCCACCGTGCTTCTGCTCACCATAAGATTCTTGGCTAAAAGTCTTGTCGAAGGAAGCTTCTCCCCGTGGGCGATCCTGCCTTCTATGACTTCCTGCTTGATGTAATTGTATATTTTCTCGTAGAGGGGAGCTCGCGCTCCCCCCTGCAGATCCATCATAATCTCAATCATGCCTGTTTCGTTTTCTTGATGTCAGTCACAATTTTTTCTTTTAAGTCGTAAGCTTTCTCCTTAATCTTCTTGGATGCAGCCGGCGATCCCTGGATTCTCGCGATACATTTGGATGCGATATCCACCTTTTTAAAGTGGTATGCCATCGCTGCCAAAAGGTAATCCAAGGTACACTCATCCATGCCGCAGATCGGGTATGACTCGGTGGAAACCGCCTTGTTAAATCCCTCAAACGCCTGTGCATAAAAAGCATCTTCCTGCTCCTTGCACTCTTTGCGTTCCTGCTCTAACGCCGGATCATTCGGGTCTAAGCTCTCGTATTTGCCACGAAGCAGCCAGGATAACTGTAAGCAGGTATACGCCTTCTCGCTGTTTTTGCCTTTTTTTACGATCGTGTTGAAAAGAGCCAGCTTGAAGCGCTCGATCGCCTCATCGTAATCGAGAACCTGTGGCTCCATTGCCTTGTCTGCATCTCCCTTGAACTTGGAGCACACGCCCTCTTTTACCAGCTTGATCTGGCCGCCGGTCAGATGCTCAAAATATCTTGTCAGAGACGTATAACCACAATACGGGCATGAGATTACGCCGTATTTGATCGTGTCGATATGCTCAAAGCGCGGACGCAAGTCAAAATCCGGCTCTTTACGCTTGATGCGGCCGTTCTTGATGGTCTTTGTCTTAAACACCTTGTCGCAGACGGTACAGCGCACAGCCTTATCTAAGAGCAGGCTTGCCTCATCCGGCGCTGCCTCCTGTGTCGTTCCATCCACTGCAACGACTGTTTTTTTCTCTTCCTCAAACAGATTCGTGGTCTCATCTGCCTTGAGTCCAAATTTTTCCAATCCAGATAATAAATTCATATGTCAATCCTCCCTACAACTCCCGGGCTGCGCTTATGCAGTCGGAAGTTTAAATGAGCTCTTCAGTGATACAATTCGATTAAATACCAGATGCTCTGCCGTCGAATCCTTGGCATCCACACAGAAAAAGCCCTGTCTTACAAACTGGAAGCTGTCATATGCCTTCGCACCTGCCAAGTTTGCTTCCACCATGCAGTTATCCAACACAGTCAGTGAATTCGGGTTCAGATTCAGACTTCCGTCCTCGTTATAAACACCCTTCTCCTCATCTACAATATTCTCATAGAGACGAATGGTAGCCGGGATTGCATGTGCCGCAGATACCCAGTGGATGGTTCCTTTGACTTTGCGTCCATCCGGGCTGTTACCGCCCCGTGATGCCGGATCATAAGTGCAGTGGATCTCAGTCACCTTGCCGTTCTCATCCTTCACAAAGCTATTGCATGTCACAAAATATGCGTTCATCAGACGGACTTCATTGCCCGGGAACATGCGGAAGTACTTCTTCGGCGGTTCCTCCATAAAGTCGTCGCGGTCAATGTAAAGCTCTCTTG
>CAVCFM010000385.1:0-1031 GCA_963601305.1 bacterium
GTTCCCAATCGATGCCGCAACCAGAGACTATAACCAGAAGATGGTAGAAAAATTTGATGCGCTGCTTGCACCAAAGGGATATAGCTGGAAACTGCGCGATATTTTGCCGGGTGTGCAGACGGCTGGAGAGCAGGCGGGTGTCCTAAGCGAAGAAGGCGCAAAATTGTTAGACGAGACAGGGCATTTGCAGGCGGGAATTCCGATGTGTCCGCCGGAGGGAGATGCCGGAACCGGAATGGCAGCCACCAATTCCGTGGCAGTGCGCACCGGAAACGTATCTGCGGGAACCTCAGTATTTGCGATGGTAGTCTTAGAGGAAAACCTAAAAGCGGTGCATGAGGAGTTAGACCTTGTCACGACTCCGGCGGGAGATACGGTGGCAATGGTACACTGCAACAACTGTACTTCAGACCTGAATGCATGGGTCAATCTGTTCCGGGAGTTTGCGGAGAATTTTGGCATGCAGGTGGATATGGACGAACTTTTCGGTACGCTGTACCGCAAGGCGCTTGAGGGAGATAAGGATTGCGGCGGATTAGTCGCATATAACTATTTTTCAGGGGAGCCGGTGACCGGGTTAAACGAAGGACGTCCGCTGTTTGCAAGAAAACCGGATGCGAAATTTAACCTTGCCAATTTTATGCGCACACACTTGTATGCATCCCTTGCCACGTTAAAAATCGGATGCGATATCCTCTTTAAGGAGGAAAAAGTCAAGGTGGATACCATCTATGGACATGGCGGTCTGTTTAAGACCAAAGGTGTCGGTCAGGGAATCCTTGCCGCCGCCATGGATGCGCCGGTGGCAGTCATGGAGACAGCCGGAGAGGGCGGCCCGTGGGGCATGGCGCTTCTCGCATCTTATATGGTACATAAGGAAGACGGAGAGAGCTTAGAGCATTATCTCGGCGAAAAAGTATTCGGCGGCAAGAGCGGTACCGTGATGCAGCCGGATGCAGCGGATGTGGCAGGATTTGATGCTTATATTGCCACCTACAAGGCTGCGCTTGCGGCAGAGCGGGCAGCGGTAG
>CAVCFM010000385.1:1041-2867 GCA_963601305.1 bacterium
ACAGTCAGCACTGCGGGGCACCTGCGTGGAAGCACAGGACATATACAGAATCCTGTATAAAAAATATTATGCGAGACATACGGCTTGAATTGTATGAGTTGCATGTAAATTTACTACATTAAAACAGTTTCACAATTGCTTAAAATAATAATATAAAAAAATGGAGGAGAAGCGATGTTAGCAACAAAAAATTACAAGTTCTGGTTTTGCACCGGATCACAGGATTTATACGGGGATGAGTGCTTAAGAAAGGTTGCAGAACACTCAAAGATCATTGTGGCAAAGTTGAATGAGTCCGGAATTTTACCATATGAGGTAGTCTGGAAGCCGACTCTGATCACGAATGAACTGATCCGCAAGACATTTAACGAGGCAAATATGGATGAGGAGTGCGCAGGCGTTATCGTGTGGTGCCACACTTTTTCACCGGCAAAATCCTGGATCTTAGGATTGCAGGAGTACCGCAAACCGCTGCTTCATTTACATACCCAGTTTAATGAGGAGATTCCTTACGATACGATCGACATGGATTTCATGAACGAGAACCAGTCGGCACACGGTGACAGAGAGTGGGGACATATGGTCACACGCATGGGCATTGAGCGCAAGGTGATCGTGGGTCACTGGGCGGACGAAAACGTGATAAGCCGCATCGGTTCCTGGATGCGCACCGCAGTTGGTGTCATCGAGAGCAGCCATATCCGCGTGATGCGCGTGGCAGACAATATGAGAAATGTGGCAGTCACCGAGGGCGATAAAGTTGAGGCACAGTTGAAGTTCGGATGGGAAGTGGATACATATCCGGTCAACGAGATCGCGGACTGTGTGGCAAGTGTGTCAGAGTCTGACACCAACGCACTGGTGGATGAGTATTACGACAAATACGACATTTTACTGGAAGGACGCGATCCGGAGGAGTTCAAACGCCATGTGGCAGTGCAGGCACAGATTGAAATTGGTTTCGAGCGCTTCTTAGAGGAGAAAAACTATCATGCCATCGTTACCCATTTCGGTGATCTTGGTTCCTTAAAACAGCTTCCGGGACTTGCCATCCAGCGTCTGGAGGAAAAAGGATATGGATTCGGCGCAGAGGGCGACTGGAAAGTTGCAGCGATGGTTCGTCTGATGAAGATCATGTCAGCAGGTGTCAAAGATGCGAAGGGAACTTCCATGCTCGAGGATTATACCTACAATCTCGTGAAGGGCAAAGAGGGAATCCTGGAGGCACATATGCTGGAAATCTGCCCGTCTATCGCAGATGGTCCGAGCAGTATCAAGTGCCAGCCGCTTTCCATGGGAGACAGAGAGGACCCGGCAAGACTGGTATTTACTTCCAAAGAGGGCAAGGGTATTGCAACATCCTTAGTTGACCTTGGCAACCGTTTCCGCCTGATCATCAACGATGTCGACTGCAAGAAGGTAGAAAAGCCGATGCCGAAACTTCCGGTGGCAACCAATTTTTGGACACCGCAGCCGGATCTGTACACAGGAGCAGAAGCGTGGATCCTGGCAGGAGGCGCACATCACACCGCATTTACTTACGATCTGACCGCAGAGCAGATGGGCGACTGGGCAGCAGCTATGGGAATTGAGGCTGTCTATATCGACAAGGATACAAAAATCCGTGATTTCAAGCGTGATCTGCAGCTTGGCAGCCTGTTTTACCGCTAAAATCGGACGTTGAAAAAACAGGAAACTGTTGCATTATACGGAAAAAAGGTATATGCTTGTAAATAAGAACCGTGCACGGGCACGCAAGAAGGAAAGAGGAGGAAGATCATGAAGTTTTTTATTGACACAGCAAATGTAGAGGATATCAGAAAAGC
>CAVCFM010000386.1:0-389 GCA_963601305.1 bacterium
TCTGTTGAGAAACTCGTAAACACGCATTCAACAGGCTAAAGCCTAATACAAAAAAGGACATGGATTTCTGCGTTTCCATGTCCTCTGCTAATCGTGATTCTCTTATCTGTTTTTCTTCCGCCACGTTTCCCGAAATGTAAGCATCATCTCCCTGGTCAGTGAAAGTCCCTCCGGGTCATCCGGGATATCTTTCCACTCCACCCATTCCGCAACCGAAAGCTCTTCTGTATCAAGGACAATCTGCGTGGTATCATCCAGTTCGCAGAAATATCCCAGGAGCAGATTGGAGTCAAATCCCCAGGGCTGGCTCTTGTAATAACGGATATTTTTTACCCGAAGTCCCACTTCCTCCATGACTTCGCGCTGCACGGTCTCCTCTGCCGTCTCGC
>CAVCFM010000386.1:422-10836 GCA_963601305.1 bacterium
CGCCGATTTCGGTAAATCCGGCGATCAGGGCATAGCGCTTATACTCCCGGTTCGCATATTTTGTCATGAGGATGCGCTCCCCATCCGTCACCCCGACGATCACCGCCGGTGCAATCTTCGGAAAAATCTGATTCCCGCAGGACGGACATTCCAGCATTCGAAGCGTCTTTGCCGGTCTTGTCGGATGCCCGCACCTTCCGCAGAACCGGTTGTCCCGGTACCAGACATACAGATGCCATGCCGTCGCCGCTGCCAGCACCCGCTCCTTGGGCTGCATCGGACGCACCGCCTGCATTTTTACCGGCGTAAGCTGCGGCATAGACAGATTTTCCGCCAGAAAATACTCCTCCTCGTCCACCGAAAACAGGTACACCATATCCGGCAGCATTCTGCCTTCCGCTCTGCACCATGCTTCTATCTCGGCATAGGTTGGAAAATCAAGTATTTCCCCGCCCTTGATGTAGATTTCATTTCCGGAGAAAAACATCACGCGGCTGTCTGCCTTTGGGCTTTTCGCCTCATACTGATTATAAAAATGCTTTGGCAAGATATCCTGTATCATCGCATAATTCTCCTGTCTCTATGGCATGGTAATGTGGTCTAAAATACCGGTCAGGTGCGCGATCGTAACGCCGTAGTTGGTCATCGGGACCTGCTGCTCCTTCGCTCTGCCGACCCTTGAGAGCACATATTTACGGTTGAACATGCACGCACCGCACTGAATGATCAGATCATAGCCGGTCAGATCCTGCGGAAAATCTGTTCCACTCACATGATCCACCACCAGAGTCTGTCCAAAACGCGCCCGGAGCATCTTCGGTATCTTTTCGCGCCCGATGTCCTCCGCTAACGGCGCATGGGTGCAGCACTCTGCGATCAGCACCCGCGAGTCCGGCTTTAACGCATCGATCTGCCTGGCACCTTCCACATAGTACGGCAGATCTCCCTTGTAAGCTGCAAACAGTACTGAAAAAGAGGTCAGCATGCTCTCCGCCGGTTTGTGCTCGTAGACATAGCCAAACACCTGGGAATCCGTGATGATCAGCTTTGGCGCTCTCTGTAATGCCGCCAATGCCGCCTCCAGTTTATCCGTTGTCACACTCATCACCAGACACTTTTTGTCCAGCAGTTCCCGAAGTGTCTGTACCTGTGGCAGTATCAGCCTTCCCTTCGGTGCCTGGATGTCCTGCGGCATCACGAGCAGAACTAAGTCTTCCTCTCCCACCAGTTCCCCTGTGATAAGCTGATTTCCATAATCTTCCGGGATTTTGCGGGTCAACGCTTCCTTGACTGCCCAAACGCCCTCTCCCGTCGCTGCGCTTATAAGAAGCGCCGTCTCGCCTGTCTCTTTTTTAATATATGCAAGCATCTCATCGCTATTCACGGCTAAATCTGCCTTGTTTATGATAAGAAGCACCGGCGTTTTTTTCTCCTTAAAAAAATGGAACCACCGGAATTCCTCCGCAAAATCCCACTCCGGCACTTCCACGCCTCGTGCCGCTTCCCTGGGCTGTCTTTCTCCGGACAGTCCCGCCCTGGTTTTGGCTGTTCCGCCGAGATTAAAATAACTGCCAGATCTGTTTTCTCCGCCGCAAGACGTGTTTTCTCCACTCTTGCACTGCCAAGCTCTGTCGTGTCATCAAAGCCCGCTGTATCGATGATGACACAGGGTCCCAAGGGATGGATCTCCATCGCCTTGTATACCGGGTCTGTGGTCGTTCCCGCCACATCTGCCACGATGGAGACCTTCTGCCCGGTAAATGCGTTGATAAATGCGGATTTTCCGCTGTTGGTTTTTCCAAAAATACCGATGTGCAGCCGGTTGCTGCTCGGTGTCTCGTTCAATGTCACTGCCATATCTTTCTTTCCTTTCACACATCCCCATGTGTGTATATCCATCACGCCATCTCGCTTAGAAGCGGAAATCTCTCTTTCCTTCCGCAATATCGTGGATATGCTCATAAGCGGTCTGTCTTACTTTTGGATTCGGTATATTCTCAAGTTCTTTTTCAATCAGCTCCATACCGATTTTTCTCGTATCCTCGCTGGCGTAATCCTCCAAGTACTCTTTTAACGTCATCAGGGCATTCGGATGACAGCAGTTTAAAATCTGCATGTTCTTGCACAGCGCCATGAAACGGTCGCCGGTTCTTCCCTCGCGGTAGCATGCCGTACAGAAGCTCGGGATATATCCCATTTTCATCAGCCAGTTTACGACCTCATCCAAGGATCGCTGATCGCTGACATCAAACTGGGCGGATGTCACATCTTCCTCAGTTTCCGGCTCTGCATAACCGCCGACGCTGGTGCGTGATGCACCACTGATCTGGGACACGCCAAGTGGAAGCACGCGCTCACGGACAGCCTGGCTCTCGCGGGTGGAAATGATCATTCCGGTGTACGGAACGGAAATACGGATCAATGCGCAGATTTTTGCAAATGTCTCATCGCTGATGCCATTGTCGAACTGATCCGGATCGATATCATCTGCACGTTTTACACGCGGAACGCTGATGGTGTGCGGTCCCACGCCATGCACTGCCTCCAGATGCTCTGCATGCATCAAAAGTCCTGCAAACTCATAGCGGTACATCTCTAAGCCGAACAGTACGCCAAGTCCTACATCGTCAATTCCGCCCTCCATCGCGCGGTCCATCGCCTCTGTGTGGTATGCATAGTCATGCTTTGGTCCGGTTGGATGCAGTCTCTCATAGCTCTCTTTGTGGTAGGTCTCCTGGAACAAAATATAAGTTCCGATTCCGGCGTCGTGGAGTTTGCGGTAATTTTCCACGGTGGTTGCTGCAATGTTTACATTGACACGGCGGATAGCACCGTTTTTATGCTTGATGCTGTAAATCGTGTGGATACACTCCAAAATATACTCAATCGGATTGTTCACCGGGTCTTCTCCAGCCTCAATCGCCAGACGCTTGTGTCCCATATCCTGCAGTGCGGTCACTTCCGCAACGATCTCCTCCTGAGTCAGTTTTTTTCTGGCAATGTGCTTATTTTTCATATGGTAAGGACAGTATACACAGCCATTGACGCAATAGTTAGACAGATATAATGGTGCAAACAGCACGATCCGGTTTCCGTAGAAATCTTTTTTAATCTGTTCTGCTAACGCATATACCTCCTCGATTTTTTCCGGGATCTGACAGGCTAACAGTACGGATGCTTCCCGGTGCGTCAGTCCCTTGCGCTCCTTTGCCTTTGCGATGATCGCATCAATGAGCTCTACATTGTCCTTGTTCGCGTCGGCATATGCCAGTGTCTCTTTGATCTCCTCGTCGGAGATAAACTCCTCTGCTTTTAATGATTTTACGTCGTACATAATTTATTCTTCCTCCTTGTAATCGCCTCTTGCAACCATAACCTGATAACCGATGGATTCCATGCGCCACTCCATGCAATGTCGGCACTCCGCCGCCTCATCCCCCGTGCAGATCTTATTGTCATATAGCTTGTATTTTTCCCGGACATTGACCGGGGATAAGTTCGGCATCACCACATTTGCCCCCGCCTGGATGCCTTTTTCCCTGCCAAGCGGATGGATCGTGCCAAGCGCCGTCGTGGACGGCAGCAGCACATGCGGATGGATGAGCCGGATAACAGAAAGCAGCCGCAGGGTCTGCTCCAATGTGCCGGGTGCCTGCTCTCCAAACGGTGTGTCCTTCTGCGGGATAAACGGTCCTATTCCGACCATATGCGGCATCAGTTCCTTGATAAACCGTAAATCCTCATATAAAGTCTCCACTGTCTGTCCCGGGGAACCGACCATAAATCCACAACCGGTCTGATAGCCGATTTCCTTTAAATCGTACAGGCAGCGCTTGCGATGCTCTAAGGACATCTCCTGTGGATGCAGCTTTCTGTAATGCGTCTCATCCGCCGTCTCATGCCGAAGCAGATAGCGCTCGGCGCCGGCGTCAAAATATGCCTGATAGCTTGCCCGCTCTTTTTCTCCGATGGACAACGTCACTGCGCAGTCCGGATGCCGCTCCTTAATCGCTGACACCATGTCGCAGATCCTCTCGTCGGTAAAATACGGGTCCTCGCCGCCCTGCAATACATAGGTCCGAAATCCCAGTTCATACCCGGCATCGCAGCACTCCAAAATCTGTTCCTTCGTCAGCCGGTAACGTTCCGCACACGAATTGCTGCGCCGGATTCCACAGTAATAGCAGTCATTCTTACAGTAATTCGTAAATTCGATCAGGCCACGGATATATACCTGATTGCCATAAATGTCGTTTGCCCTCGCCCTTGCGCGCTTCGCAAGGTAGGCGATGGCCTCTTCCTCTTTCGTCTCCAAAATCAGCCGCAAATCTTCTAACGAGAGATCTCTCTCCGCCTCAATGCGGTCTATGATCTTAACTATCTCTTCCAAGCAATTCTCCATTTCTATTGATTCTTATCCATATGTCAGTGCCATTTTTGCACCCGCATTATGCGTTCTTTCCCACACCCACATTCGAGTACACAGTCTTCGCTGAGATTCCCTCTAAGCGTCCAATCTTACCGGACAGTGCATTGATGACATCCTGCGGTGCGTCCATCGCCACGCTGATAACATTCACGCCTTTTTCGCGATGGGGAATTCCCATTCTTCCGATAATATAGCTGCCATACTCGTGAAGCAGATGGTTGAGCTGCTCTACAGACTCCATGCGCTCCACGGTAATCCCTATCAGTGCTATCCTCGTCTCCATATGTAACCTCCATTTGTCCATTGTCATAACATGATACTTTTCTATAGAACAAAAAAAGCTGTATTCCGGGTCTCCGACTCAAAATACAGCTTACTGCAACTCTGTTACTGCCATATCTTTCACCGCAAGATTCCTTTTGGTGTCAGAGACATTCCATACGATCTGATTTTTCACTATGTTTTCCCGGTCAGAACGTATCTTTCCGTCAAACATATCCATCCTAGCATGGATTTTTTTGTGTGGCAATAGTTTGTTAAATTTTTATCAGTATTGTTTTTAAAAAGATACAAGCGCTATGTCCTATCTTCCAAAATAAGCATCCACGCCGTTAGCAATTCCTGTCACGATCTTCTGCTGATAATCCTCGGTTGCCATCTTGGCATCCTCATCGGGATTCGTCATGTAACCCATCTCTACGATGGTAACCGGCACCTGGCACCAGTTAATGCCGCTCATTGTATCGGTCTCCCAGACATATTCCTTCCTGCATCCGGTCGCTGCGACAAGACTGTCGAGCACGTTCTGGGAAAGCGACTTACTTTTCTCGTAAAGTGCACTGTTATAGGGATTCGATGCAGTCTGGCAGATCGTCATGGCTCCGTTTACCGAGCTGTCGGTGGAGCCGTTGGCATGGATTCGTATAAATGCATCCGCGCCACTTGCATTTGCAGTCTGCGCACGCTCTGCATTGCTGATATTCACATCGTTGGTGGTCCGTATCATCTGAACCTGGTACCCGCGGCTCGTAAGCTCTGTCTGCAATTTCAATGCCACCTGTAAGGTAAGCTCATACTCTGCCAGCCCGCTCACAACACCCGAGGTTCCTGATGCCACTTTTGCCTTCGTCTCTGTCGCCCCCGGTCCCACCGGCTCCTGCTCACTGTTGCCCTTTGCCTGATGACCGGCATCGATCACCACCAGCGGTGCGTCTGTCTCCGCCTTAATCTGTGTCTCTAAGACAACCTCGGTGACATCCTCTCCGTCGACGATCTCTGCGGCACTCCCATTCTGGCTGCTTTCCGTCTCCCCGTTCTCTTCCGTTGCTCCGGTCGCCTCAGTCTGTCCGGCGGACTCGGTTGTCTCTGTCTCTTCGGTTGCCCCGGCGGACTCGGTCATCCCGTTCTGTCCGTCTTCTGTCGTCCCGGTCGCCTCAGTCGCCTCAGCTGACTCCGTCGCCTGCACCTGCTCTGCCGCTTCTGTCTCCAGTTCTGCCAGAGTTTCCGTCTCCGCAACACTTCTCGGCTCCGGCGCTCTCCCGCAGCCTGCTGCAAAAATAACCGCGCCAGCCAGCGCTGCTGCCAGCATGCATCTGCTTTTCTTTTTTCGATTATATGTCTGTATCATTGAACTCTCCATTCCATGTCTGGTCATAACGTTCCGAAACTGTATCCTGCTTCCTCTGCCGCATCGATAAAGTCCCCGAGTATCTTTGCGTTGGTCTCCGACTCCGCGTGGAGCAGATAGATTGCTCCCGGGTGTATCTTCGCTTTTAACTTGGCAAGACTCTCCGCGGTATCCGGCTGATTATTCACATCGTAATCCAGATAAGCAAAGCTCCAGAATACGCTGGTATAGTTACAATTATTTACCAATGCTAACGACTGCTCGCTGAATCTGCCTGTCGGGTAGCGGAACAGACGCATCTCATAGTTAAAATTCTCCTTGATGTATTCGTGATTGCCCATAACCTCTTCCTTCTGATCCGCGAGGCTCTGGGAAGGAAGTCCCTTAGACGGATGTGTCACCGAGTGATTGCCCAGCACATGTCCCTCGTCTATGATGCGCTGCACCAGTTCCGGCTGCGCCTTCGCGTACGGCTCTGTCACAAAGAATACCGCTTTTACATTCTTTTCCTTTAACGTGTCAAGAATTGACTCCGTAAATCCATACTCATAGCCTTCATCAAAGGTCAGGTATATCGTCTGGTTATTCTCCCCGATAAAAAGAGCGCTCATATCGCCATATTTTTCCTGCGCTGCCACCGCATCTACCGGGCGGTTCCACTCATCAGTATTGGCTCCAAGTCCCCAGTCCTGACTGGTGGCATCCAACGACTCAATATTGTCAATCTGTGTATGTTCGGTCACGGTCGTTGTCTCGGTGTCTGCCACATTCTCTGTGTCACTCACCGACTCTGTATTCCCAGTTCCTCCCGTGTGCTGCGCTTCATAGGTCGTATAGGTAGACAAAACCGCATCCCCGATGGCTGCCGCGTACTGCTCCAAATATTCATCAAACAGGTTATTGTCATAATCGTTGTTGACAAATCCCAGTTCCACAATGCAGGATGGCATCTCGGAATGGAGATTCACGTAGTAATCCCCGCTTCCCTTCTGGGTTCCTTTTTTCACACCACGGTTCTTCTGCGCGCCGACATCGACAAGCCCCTGCATGATATTTTCCGCCAGAGTCTGCGTCTCCTCACTCGGGCTGCTGTTTATCCAGGTCTCCACACCTTTGCCGTCCCCGTCATTGCGGTGCAGGGAGATCAGATAATCCGCATCCGCATTATTTGCCACATCGCAGCGCTCTTTTAACGTCAGAAAAACATCTTTTTCGCGGGTCATCACCACGGTAATTCCCTTATCCTGTAAATATTTTTGCATGGCAAGTGCAACCTTTAAATTGTCATCTTTTTCATAGCGCCCCGAATAATCAGAACCGTTATCCTTGCCGCCGTGCCCCGCATCAATGCAGATAACAGGTCGCTGTACGGTCTCCTCCGGTTCCTCTGTGTCATGAGAAAACTCATACTCCGCCACCACATTAGTCACGGTAGTCGTCAGTTTTTTTAAAATATCTCCCCCAAATCGAAATGCCAGCAATACCACAAGCAACTGCAAAGAACAATAACAGATGCACACCAGATTCCGGATTCGTTTCTTTTTTCGGCTCTTTTGTCTCTTTGTGTCCACGTTCACTCTTACCTTCCCATTCTATGAGAGCAAAAAATGCGACAGCACATAATTGCTCACATCCTGTCCCCGCTCCGTCAGATAAATCCTTCCGGCACGCTTTACGAGGAGTCCCTCCTCCTGTAACTTTGTCAGCACCTCCGCATAGACTGCCTCGATTGCCACGCCAAAGGCACTGTAAAACTCGTCTCTTGATATTCCGTCCATCATGCGCAATCCAAGGAACATAAACTCTTCCATCTGCGCCCTGCGCTCCACCCGCTCTGCGGATGCATGCAGATTGGTCGCCGGCAATCCCTCTCCGTCGTTCTCCCAGATACCCTCTCTGATATGGGCTGTCTGCTCCAGATACGGATAGATCTCTGCGATGTTGGTATAGCGGATATTTTCCATCAGCGATGACGCGCCAAGCCCCATTCCAAGATAGTTTTCCCGTTTCCAGTATCCGATGTTGTGCGCGCATGCATATCCCGGTTTTGCAAAATTGGATATCTCATAGTGCAGATACCCTGCCTCCGCTAACTGCTGCTCTGTCATTTTTGTCATCCGACAGACCTCCTCCTCAGTGGGAAGCGCCACCGTCGGAAGCCCCGCCTGCTGTTTGACCGCGTCAAACTTGTACAGTTCATAGAAAGGTGTTCCCTTCTCAATGATCAGCGAATACGCCGAGATGTGCTCCGGTTTTAGCCGGATCACCTGCTGCAAGCTATCCGCAAATGCCTCTACTGTCTGCCCAGGCAGGGAATTCATCAGATCGATATTGATATTTTCAAATCCGTTGCGCCTTGCCAGGTCATAGGTCTTTAGGAACTGGTCAAATGTATGGATTCTGCCTAAAGTCTTTAACTCGGTATCATTTGCCGACTGAAGCCCGATACTGATACGGTTGATCCCGGCTCTGCGGTAGGTCGCAAACTTGCGGTCCGTGACCGTCCCCGGGTTACATTCGATGGAAACCTCTGCATCCTTTGTAAGCGAAAAAGAGCGGTGGACCATCTCCATAATCCGCTCTATCTGTTCCTCGCGAAGCCAGGAAGGGGTTCCGCCGCCGATATACACCGTCGACACCAGATAGCCCCTGCATTTTGGCCCATAATATGCAATTTCCGAAAGCAATGCTTCCACATACGCGTTCTGCGTGTCCTCATCCGCCGGAAAGGATAAAAAATCACAGTACTGGCATTTTTTGACGCAAAACGGAATGTGGATATATAATTCGAGATTTTTCATATGCCCGCTCTCTAATCTTCGTCAAGTTTTAATACACTCATAAATGCTTCCTGTGGGATTTCTACATTGCCCACCTGACGCATACGCTTCTTGCCCTCTTTCTGCTTCTCAAGCAGCTTTCTCTTACGGGAGATATCACCGCCGTAACACTTTGCAAGCACATCCTTGCGCATGGCTTTTACCGTCTCTCTGGCGATTACTTTTCCGCCGACTGCTGCCTGGATTGGAATCTCAAACAAGTGTCTTGGAATTTCCTCCTTGAGCTTCTCACACATCTTTCTGCCACGCTCGTAAGCGCTGTCCTTAAACACGATAAAGGAAAGGGCATCCACCTGCTCTCTGTTGATCAAGATATCAAGCTTCACAAGCTCGGAACGCTCATATCCCTTTAACTCATAGTCAAACGATGCATATCCTCTGGAACGGGATTTTAACGCATCGAAGAAATCGTAGATAATCTCGTTGAGCGGCAGATCATACTTAATTAACGCTCTGGTCTCCTCGAGATATTCCATACTGATATAGGTACCGCGCCGCTCCTGGCACAGCGTCATGATTGCTCCCACATACTCGCTGGTCACCATGATCTCCGCAGATACCACCGGCTCCTCCATATATTCGATCTCGGACGGATCCGGCAGATTGGACGGGTTGGTCAGCTCGATCATCTCACCGTTCGTCTTATAAACCTTATAGATAACACCCGGTGCAGTCGTCACCAGATCCAGATTGAACTCACGCTCTAAGCGCTCCTGGATGATCTCCAGATGAAGCAGTCCTAAGAATCCGCAACGGAATCCAAAGCCAAGCGCTAAAGAAGTCTCCGGCTCATACTGCAAGGACGCGTCGTTAATCTGTAATTTTTCCAGCGCATCCCGCAGATCCGGGTACTTTGCGCTGTCCGCCGGATACATACCGCAGTACACCATCGGGTTTACTTTTTTGTAGCCCGGCAGCGGCTCGTCGCATGGTCTTGCGGCATTTGTCACCGTATCACCCACGCGGGTATCCCTCACGTTCTTGATGCTCGCACATAAATAACCAACCATTCCCGCCGACAGCTCGTCGCACGGGATAAACTGTCCGGCGCCGAAATATCCGACCTCTGTCACCTCAGACTGTGCACCGGTCGCCATCATCCGGATGGTATCGCCCACTTTTACCGTGCCCTCTTTGATACGGCAAAATACGATGACTCCCTTATAGGAATCATAAAGTGCGTCAAAGATCAGCGCCTTCAGCGGTGCCTTCGGGTCGCCGGTAGGTGCCGGGATCTTCGTCACGATCTGCTCTAATACCTGCTCGATATTAAGTCCGGTCTTTGCCGAGATGCGCGGTGCATCGGATGCCTCCAGACCGATCACATCCTCAATCTCCTGCACGACCTCATCCGGCTGTGCGCTCGGCAGATCCACCTTGTTGATGACCGGCATGACATCCAAGTCATGGTCTAATGCCAGATATACATTTGCCAGTGTCTGCGCTTCCACACCCTTGGCTGCATCCACCACCAAAATCGCGCCGTCACAGGCGGCAAGGCTTCGTGACACCTCATAG
>CAVCFM010000387.1:0-2709 GCA_963601305.1 bacterium
AGTGAGATAATTCCTCCTGCTGCCACAGTTCCCCACTGAGTCAGCTCCTGCTCTGAATTCATGGTTGAAAGCACTAAAGGAATCGTAAATTCCTGCGGGCTCTGCACAAAAATAACTCCGTACAGATACTCATTCCAGGATGTCATAAATGAGAGAATGGCAACTGCCGCCACTCCCGGAGCCACCAGCGGAAGAATGATTTTTGAAAAAATAGTCCATTCCCCTGCTCCATCCACCTTAGCGCTCTCTTCTATGTCAACCGGTGTCCCGGCAAAAAAGCTGATTAAAAACCAGATAATAAACGGAAGATTTAGTAGCACATGTGATAGAATAACCGGTATTTTTGTGCCAATCAGTCCCATATAATTCATCATTGCATAAAGCGGTATTGCAAATGCGATCGGCGGGAGCACCCTGGTGAGCAATACCCACCCCATCATCGGTATGCGCATTCCAAATTTCACATTTTTCTTTGAAAAAATATAGGCACACGGAATTCCGCAAACAAGCGCGATGATCAGTGAGCAGGCTGCCACAAGCAGACTGTTTCCGATTGCCTTGCCAAATTCCATTCCTGCAAAAAGCTCTGCAAAGTGTTCTAATGTAAAACTGTGCGGAAGCATGGTGACCTTTCCCATCATCTCCGCATTATTGCGCACTGCGAGTGAAAACATCCAGTATATCGGAAACAATGTCCACGTAAGTACAATGATTAACACAAGCCCTTTTCCTATTTTCTGTACGTATTTCATTCCATATCTCCTTTTGTCATCAATTCTGTCAGTTTTTCCGGATATCTTGTCGTAATACTGTCTGCTCCAAGCGCCAGCATCCTTTTCAAATCTTCCTCTTTGTCCACCGTCCAGACAGCTCCTGCCAGATCATGCGCCAAAAGTTTCTCTGCCATCTGCCCATCAAACAACCGATGATCCATATTGACACCATCTGCTCCGTATTGTTTTAATACTCGAAATAATTCTAATAGTTCAGATTCTTTTTTCTGAAGATTGTTGAATGTTTTAATACTGTTCTCCAAATTGTAGAACACCTTGTTTTTCCCTCTGTTTTTCAACAGATCCTTCAGGAGAAAATCACCCGAATAAATAATTTTTCCATCCATTCCGCAATGCCAGACCAACTCCTGCACCTGTTCAAAAACAGGTTCTTTCAGATCAATTCCGACTAATTTGTCCGGTGCGTTTTCTTTCATATAAATAAGCGCCATTTCCAGTGAGACACAGTCATCGCTTACCTCTTTATGATCATGCGACAGATAAATCCTCGCCCCCGCCCTGCGAACATCCATTTCAAGCACATCGCAGGTGCTCTTCGTAATCCCTTCCAGCGACGCCAGCGAATTCGGAACATATCCGTCATAACCCGCATGGGCAACATTCAAACATTTCATTTGATATCTCTCCTCAGATTCAGCTTGATCAGTTCCGTATTCAGATAATCATAGGAATACACAACCGGGCGGTTCTCTCTGTCAAAATGCAGCTGTTTCAACAGCACAACCGGGCTTCGTAAAAATTGGATTGCCGCCGCATCCTTCGGTTGCTGCTGACTTACACCACATATCTCCGTCAGTGCATAATCAACTGTCACTCCACATTCTTCTTCCAAAGTTCCAAAAATACTTTCCGCCTTTCCACTGTCAAATGCTTTCCCTACATATTTCTGCGGCATAAAGTTATAAGAAAAAGCCACTGGTCTGTCATCCGCCACACGTCCACGATTTAATACCACGATTGTTTCCCCTGCCCCGATCTGGAGTATGTCTGCAATCTCATCATTTGCCGCCTCATGCATCACTTTATATTCCACACTTTTCGCCTCGCATCCTGCAGCCGCAATCATTTTCCCCACAGAATCCAATCTTAACAGTGGATTATCGATTATCGGATGAACCGATGTCACAAAGGTTCCAACGCCATTTCTCTTCTGGATCATCTTTTGCTCCTGCAAAATGTGCAATGCCTCCCGGACAGTGGACCTGCCAACACCATATTGCTGTGCCAGTTCTATCTCTCCCGGAATTTTCTCCCCGGGTTTCCATATACCAGATTCTATATTCTCATGAAATTTTTCCGCTAATGTCTCACACAATACCTGTTTCATATTTCCCTCCAAGCTGTCTGACAGCTATGTGATTAGCATACAAAACATCACTTCCTCCCTCTACCAAATCGCAGTAAAACCTTTGTAAAAGTAACGTAAATCACGAAAAAAAGAACAACTATCCATGCCTTGGCACAAATAGCTGCTCTTTTCCTATAAGATCATATTCATTTATAAAAAGTCCTTTGTGAGGATTTTACCAATTACTCCATTGCTTCCAACAATATTGGCAGGCTTTGTCACATCCACCGGCTCTCCCCTGTAATCTGTAACTGTTCCTCCTGCCTCCTCGATCAGTAACATTCCTGCTGCATAATCCCATGGCTTTAAATTGCGCTCGAAATATGCCTCAATTCTTCCGCAAGCCACATAGGCAAGTTCTAATGCTGCGGAACCGAGTCTGCGGATATCCTCACTCTCCATAAAGATTTTCCGGAATAAATCAAAATTTTCTTCCGCCAGTTCCTTATAGTAGGGCGATGTTCCGATAGAAATCAGACTCTTACTCATTGTCTCTGCCCGGCTCACATGAATGGGTTTTCCATTACACCATGCGCCCTTTCCGCGTTTCGCCATGAAAAGTTCATC
>CAVCFM010000388.1:0-4090 GCA_963601305.1 bacterium
TGCATCTGCCACGATTGTATGCAGAAGACATTCGATGGCATGAACGGCACTGGATTCGGCATGGAAGATATGTTGAACATGAACATGGATAAGATGCCGAATATCAGCATGATCAATCTCTCGGATCTGCAGGGCATGCAGGGATTTATCCCGCAGAATCAGAAGATTAAGAAGAAAAAGCCAAAGGAGAAGAGCGAGGCGGTGATCGATATCCACAAGATCCCGGCACCGCACAAGATCAAGGCATCCTTGGATGAGTATGTGGTGGGACAGGAGCAGGCGAAGAAAGTCATGTCTGTCGCTGTATACAACCATTACAAGAGGATTGCATCGGACGAGAAGGACGGCGTTGAGATTGAGAAGTCCAACATGCTGATGATCGGACCGACCGGATGCGGTAAGACCTATCTGGTTAAGACCCTTGCCAAGCTTTTGGATGTGCCGCTTGCCATCACGGATGCGACATCTTTAACCGAGGCGGGATACATAGGCGATGATATCGAGAGTGTCGTTAGTAAGCTTTTAGCTGCGGCGGACAATGATGTGGAGCACGCAGAGCACGGTATTATTTTTATCGATGAGATCGATAAGATTGCCAAAAAGCGCAATGCCAACCAGCGCGATGTCAGCGGAGAGTCTGTACAGCAGGGCATGTTAAAGCTCTTGGAGGGCGCAGAGGTGGAGGTTCCGGTGGGAGCCAGCAGCAAGAACGCCATGGTGCCGATGACAATGGTGAACACGAAGAACATCCTGTTTATCTGCGGCGGTGCATTCCCGGAACTGGAGGAGATCATCAAGGAACGTCTGAACAAAGAGGCTTCTATCGGATTCCGTGCAAAGTTAAAGGACGAGTACGACAAGGAAGAGAATTTATTGTCAAAAGTAACTGTGGAGGATGTGCGCAAATTCGGTATGATCCCGGAGTTCTTAGGAAGACTGCCGGTTATGTTTACCTTAGATGCACTCACAGAGGATGCGTTGGTGCGTATCTTAAGAGAGCCGCGCAATGCCATCTTAAAGCAGTATGAGAAACTGCTTGCCATGGACGAAGTAAAATTAGCATTTGACGATGATGCGCTGCATGCCATCGCCAAGATCGCCAAGGAGAAAAAGGTCGGCGCGAGAGCGCTCCGGGCAGTTATCGAGGACTTTATGCTTGATATCATGTACGAGATCCCGAAGGATGATAACATCGGTATGGTAACCATCACGAAGGATTATGTGGAGAAGAAGGGCAACCCGATCATCACGATGCGGGGACTTGTTTCGATTGAAGCGCACGACAAGGCACCGCAGATCGCAGCGGGAAGATAAAAAGACACATAAACCCCACGCTCCGGTCATCTATTAGTAAGTGAATAGATGACCGGAGCTTTTTTTATGGCAAATTGCAGAGAACAGGTATATTCCAATGATTATTTTGACTTTATTATCCCATATGAGGAGACCATCCAGATGCCATCGCTGACAGGGGCTTGTGTGCAGCGCATCGATGAGCAGTACGATGCACTTTATTATTCGCGGCTTGGACTGCCGGAACTGCAACTTTCGGATTATACCTATGGGGAGACGCCAAAGTGTTACGGGCTGTTAGACCGCACTGCGCTGGATGCATCCGGGATTACAAGGATGCAGAACCAGCCGAATCTGGCGTTGCGGGGGAATGGGGTTTTGGTCGGTTTCATCGATACGGGAATCGACTATACGAACTCCCTGTTCCGGTATGCGGATGGCAGCAGCCGGATCGTGGCGCTGTGGGACCAGTCCATCGAGGACGGGACGCCGCCGGAGGGGATCATCTACGGGGCGGAATACCGGACGGAACAGCTGAACCAGGCGCTTGCCAGTGACAATCCGTTTACCGTCGTGCCGTCGAGGGATATGAACGGGCATGGCACATTTTTAGCGGGGGTTGCCTGTGGGGGAGAGGATGTGGCGAATGATTTTATCGGGGCGGTGCCGCAGGCGCAGATTGCGGTGGTCAAATTAAAAGAGGCAAAACAATATCTCAGGGACTTTTATTTCATCCCGGAGGATGTGCCGGCGTACCAGGAAAACGATATCATGATGGGAGTATCCTACTTAAACCGGCTGGCGAACGATCTGGGAATGCCGCTTGTCATCTGCCTGGCACTGGGAAACAGCATGGGGGGTCATGGCAGGGAGGGGCATTTGACGAATTACCTCAATTATATCTGCGTGCGGCGCAGGCGCTCCATTGTCACGGCGACCGGAAACGAGGCAAATGCCAGACATCATTTTCTTGGAAATATCGCGGCGGGGGATGCGTATGAGGATGTGCAGATCAGCGTGGAGGATGAGATCCCCGGATTTTTTGTGGAACTGTGGGCGACGGCACCGGAGCTTTACGCGGTTGCGATCGTGTCGCCCACAGGAGAGCAGCTTCCGAGGGTCGTGGTGCGGGCGGGAGTGTCCCAGAAATACCGGTTTGTGTTTGAGGGAACCACAGTGTCGGTGGACTATCGGATTGAGACGAAAGAGACGGCAAGTCTGTTGATTTTTATCCGCTTTGTGAATCCGGTAAAAGGACTCTGGACGATACGGGTGTACCCGCAGAATGTGGTTACCGGAGATTACAATATGTGGCTGCCGATGGAAGAGCTGCTGGCGGGACGGGTGTTTTTTATCCGTTCGAATCCGGATATCACACTTACTTCACCGGGAAGTTCCAGCCAGGTCATCACGGTCGGTGGATATCGGACGGCGAACCGCAGCATTTATGCGGAGTCCGGGAGGGGCTATCCGGTGACCGGCGGAGTCAAGCCGGACTTTGTGGCACCGGCGGTAGAAGTGTACGGTCCCGGTATCCGCGGGAATTACATCCGTTACACAGGGACGAGTGCGGCGTGTGCGATCACAGCGGGGGCGGTGGCGCAGATCATGGAGTGGGCGATCGTGCAGCAGAACAGCCCGACACTCTCCAACGCCGGGATCAAAAATATGCTGATCCGGGGCGCGGGCAGGAATACAGACCGCACCTACCCCAACCGGGAATGGGGATATGGAACGCTGGATGTATACCAGGCGTTTGAGGCGCTGCGCGGCTAAGCGTTGCTGCGCAGGCAGGAGATACAGTGCAGGTAAGAAGCGCTGCGCGAACGGGCAGCGCTACTCCCGGGGCGGCGTCATCCAGCCGGTACATTTTAAAATGGACTTGTCACGGACACAGGACATCTGTTTGCGGTATTTCATCGGAGTCATGCCGATGATCTCCATGAAATGCCGGTTAAAGCTGGAGATAGACTGGTAGCCGATCTCCTCGGAGATCGCGAGGATCGGCATCTCTGTCGTGCGCAGCAGGCTCGAAGCATGCATGATGCGGATGCGGTTGACATACTCTAAGGCGCCGAATCCCATGATGGCACTGAATGTCCGGCGGAAGTGCGTCGGACTCATGTTGCACATAAGCGCCAGCTCCTCCATCGGAAAATCGAGCATGTAATTTTTGCGGATGTAAGAGATGGCAGGCGCGATCGAGAGAGAATTCTCGTGTATGCGCATGTACTCCGGATGGGAGTCCTTGGCTGTGGCGTAGATATTCATCAGGCGGGTCATCAGCGAGAGGATCAGTCCCCGGACACTGAACTGGAAATTAGTGTCCTTGCGCTGCATTTCCCGCATGATATCAGCGACGAGCTGGTAGATATCCGGATATAATTCCCGGGGGAGCACAGCCGAATAATTGCGCAAAAGCTGCTGGAACAGCTCACCGTTGGATAAGATATCCAGGGGGAAAAATGGCGCGATCAGTTCCTCTACGTTGACGTAGAGATAGGACCATTTGCTGGCGGTGCCGGGTGAGGAATAGGTGGTGTGGGTAATGTCACAGGCAATGACAGTCACATCATCTTTTTTAAATGGATATTTGATGTCTGCACACTGTAAAATCCCGCTGTCGGATTCACAGAGCCCGATCTCCAGGCAGTTGTGAAAATGCAGGGTGTCAGAGGGCACATCGGAAATGCGCCAGACATCCCCGGTTAAAAGGATGATCGGGAAATAAGCAGGCAGCAGATAGTTGCGGTATTCAACTGATTTTTGCTTTGGTCGGGCCAAGATGCATTCCTCC
>CAVCFM010000389.1:0-2640 GCA_963601305.1 bacterium
CCTCCAAGTGTCAGTCCAAAAAACAATCCACTCGGAGGTCTATCATTCTCTTAAAAATATTTACCGTCAGCCCCGCTTACATGTCCTAGCGGCTTTCCGGTTTATGTTTCATATCCTTGATCGGGATATTGGCGAACAAAGCCGGCACCATTCCGTTGTTTGCATCCGACTCTGTCTCGGTAATCTTGACATCAAGCGCATCGGCATCAATGTCCATGTACTTGGAAATGACCTGGATAATATCTCTTTTAATCATTTCCATCATTTCAGGAGAGCAATTTGCACGGTCGGATACCAGCAAAAGTTTTAAGCGGTCCTTTGCAACATCACCTGAACTTTTCTTTTTGAATAAATCCATTAAACCCATGTGACCTCTCCCCCTTAGTTTTTCTTAAACAGATCCATTAATTTTCCAAATACACCCTGCTTTTCCTCAAGATTTAAAAATGGAACGTCTTCGCCGATGATACGTCTGCTGATATTCTCATATGCCTTTCCTGCAAGACAGTCAGAACCAACAAGCGGCTCACCCTGGTTGGTGGATACAACGATATGCTCATCATCCGGCACTGCACCGATCAAGTTCACTGCAAGGATATCGGTAACATCCTCCACTTTCATCATATCGCCGCGTTTTACCATATCCATTCGGAGACGGTTTACGATAAGGTCGATGCGCTTCATCTCGTTTGCCTCAAGAAGTCCTACGATCCTGTCGGCATCACGGATTGCAGAAACCTCCGGAGTTGTGACAACAAGCGCTCTGTCGGCACCTGCGATAGCGTTTTTAAAGCCCTGCTCGATTCCTGCCGGGCAGTCTAACAGCACATAATCAAACTCTTTTTTCAGCTCTTCGATCAGCTCTACCATCTGCTCCGGTGTCACTGCATCCTTGTCTCTTGTCTGTGCAGACGGCAACAGGCAGAGATCCGGATACTTTTTGTCCTTGATCAGCGCCTGTTTCAGACGGCATTTGCCCTCGATCACATCTACTAAGTTGTAGACGATGCGATTCTCTAATCCCATAACAACATCTAAGTTACGAAGACCGATATCGGTATCGATCATTACGACCTTTTTATTTAACTGTGCAAGTCCAGTTCCTACGTTTGCAGTTGTTGTAGTCTTACCTACACCACCTTTTCCTGATGTGATTACAATTACTTCACTCATGAATCATGTTCCTCCTAAGCATATGAAATGTTTTGATTTCTCTTTTTTCAAAAATCCTGTATTCAGTCTCCTGTCACAGGCAAAATGTCACATCTTGTTTAAGATGTCTTTTGTGACAGGCTCAATATAGATATTGCCGTCCCTTGCGACTGCAATCTGGGATTCCGTCGCCTGTACTTTTTCTTTTCTAAGCAGATGTCTTTTTGTCTTCTCCTTATCCGGACTCTTGGCGATCAGATCACCTATCTGGATCTGAATCGGATTCATGTCGAGGGCAAAAATGAAGCAATTACAGTTTCCGGTGCATCCTGCATGAGCATTCCCCTTAAGTGCACCGAGAATCACGATATTTCCCTGTGAAATAACTTTCGCACCAGGATTGACATCCCCGATAATTGTTACGCTGGATTCACTTTCAATGACCTGCCCGGATCGCAATGTTCCCCGGTAAAAATCACCCGAACCGCTATTCGCATTCGCATACTGCTGCTGTATCGCCTGGTAGTATTCGATCTGCTGTTTCATAACGGCTTCCTGTTCGCTTCCATTCTGCACAATACACAATATCTGTATTGTAGTATTGGTCGTAATAGCGTCGATGATACGGTCCTCTTCCTCCTCAGAAAGCTTTCTTCCTTCAAACGAGATCGCCAGCTTTGCATTTTCAAAGAATTTTTCTGACGCCTTGAACTTCTCAATGACATCATTTAATAATTCCTGAAACGGCATTTCAGGATCCAGCACCAGATTAATACCATACTTATTACTTTTAATCATTACAGATTGTGACATGTAACTCTCCCTGTTTTTCGGAGAAAAATATAACTCCCCTCACCCGGCAGCAATTTTTGCTCCTAAATTCATTCCCAAATCGGAATGTACCAATCATAATTATACCCAATTGCACCAAATATGCAAACGCTTTTTTATCCCTATACCTGAAATGTTCCCATCGTCTCCTGCAGCGCCCCGATACTGTCGAGCACGCCCTTCGTCTCCTCCGACATATTTTCACTGGAATAGGTAATCTGCTGTAAGTTATTGTTGACGATTGCCACCGCATCTGACAGTTCTTCCTGCGCCGCGCTGATCTGGTCTAAAATCTCATTGATATTCTGGATGGAGCTGCTCACCTCCCCGGCATTTTTGCCAAGGTTGCCGCTCACTGTGGCATAATATCCCGCATCCTCCTTATAATTATTGGCAAGCTCTTCCAGCTTTTCGTAATCGTGCATTACCGTTCCGTCGATAAAAACCAGGATATGGTCGCCCTCCGCAGACAGCGCACGCACACTCTCTAAAACCCTGCCCGTCAGTTCGTTGACCTTTCCGATTTCCTCTGCGGTGCTTTCACTTAACTTTTTGATTTCCTCCGCCACAACCGCAAATCCTTTTCCGGCTTCGCCTGCCCTTGCAGCTTCAATCGAGGCATTCAATGCAAGAAGGTTGGTCTGCGAAGCGATTTCC
>CAVCFM010000390.1:0-15293 GCA_963601305.1 bacterium
CGCCACAGCAGCCGCCCTCACCTTTAAAATGCTTTTTGCTGGAGCGGATGGATAACACCACAACCAGCACCAGGATTGCTAATATCACATAAGTTCCCATATTTCATCATCCCTTTTTGCTTTACTCACATGCTTTCGCCACAATTGTCCGCACACGCCCCCGCTCTCTGTAACCACAGTCCGCGAGACCACACTGGATAATCTGCTTCCATTTGTTCATCGATAACTCCACAATGGTGTCATCCTCAAACTCAATGGTGCAGGCATGTTCAAATTCACAGTCGCTGTCACAGTCTCCGGTACAATCATTGTCGCAGGCTATCTTATACATGTTTTTCCTGCTGATCGCACCGATTTCTTCTAATGTATTTACCATACGGTATACGGTGGCCGTACCAATCTTATCATCTATCTTAGATGCCTTGTAATAGATTTCTTTACAGCAGGAGCAGTCCTCCTCCAAAATGATATCTAAAAGCATCAGACGCTGTTTGGTAATACGGCAGCCGCTCTCTTTGAGCTTCTGGATGATATTTTCCTTCTGCATCTTCGTTCTCTGATACTTTCTATCTCCATCCATTAGCCGCAGTGCCCTCCACAGTTCTTGCAATCACCGCCGCACTGTAAGGACTTTCCATTTTTCTTGTCCCGGATCATACTGCGAATGATAAGTGCTACCACCGCGATTAAAATTACACCAACAATGATTGTTCCCATGATCATACCTCCTACATATTTTTATGTAACACGGCATTTACCCCAAAATCAAAATGGGGTCTTGCAAAACATTACAGACCCCATTTCCTGCGGACTGCTTATTTTGCTGCCGCTGTGTTCTTCATATTTACGTTCAGGGTATCGCTCTCTTTGTAAGGTCTGAATAACAGATAGATAAATCCGATTACAAGTGCAAACGCTACCACAGTTCCGAATCCAAATCCGCCGCCTGTTACTAAGGTTCCAATCTGGTAGATGCAAAGTGATACCACATATGCCAGAAGTGTCTGATAACCAACAGCAATCCAGAACCATCTTGTGTTGTTCATCTCACGTTTGATTGCTCCCATCGCTGCAAAGCAAGGTGCGCATAACAGGTTGAATACCAGGAATCCGTAAGCTGCAACCGGTGTCATAACACTTGCAAGGCTGCCCCAGATCTCTGCTCCATCCTCTGCCACTTCTGCAAATCCGAATAACATACCGAATGTTGCAACGACGTTCTCTTTTGCGATAAGTCCTGTGATAGCAGCAACTGCCATCTTCCAGCCCTCGCCGGCCTGTGTCCAGCCAAGCGGTGCGAAAATCCATGCGATTGCGCTGCCGATCTTAGCAAGGATACTGTTGTTCAACTCTTCTACCATTCCAAATCCGTTCTCCCAGCCAAAGCTCATTAAGAACCAGAGTACGATGGTTGAAAGTAAAATGATGGTACCTGCCTTTTTGATGAAGGACCATCCACGCTCCCACATGCTGCGAAGAACGCTTCCAACGGTTGGCCAGTGGTATGCAGGGAGCTCCATAACGAATGGTGCCGGATCGCCTGCGAAAATTTTTGTCTTCTTTAAAATAATACCGGAGCAGATAATTGCTGCAATTCCTACGAAGTATGCGCTCCATGAAACCCAACCTGCATTGTCAAAGAATGCACCTGCGATCAATGCGATGATCGGAAGTTTTGCTCCACAAGGAATGAATGTGGTTGTCATAATTGTCATCTTACGGTCACGGTCATTCTCGATGGTACGGGATGCCATGATACCAGGAACTCCACATCCGGAACCGATCAACATCGGGATAAATGATTTTCCGGAGAGACCGAATTTACGGAAGATACGGTCCATGATGAATGCGACACGTGCCATATATCCGCAGCCTTCCAGGAAAGCAAGGAAGATAAACAGTACTAACATCTGTGGAACGAATCCAAGTACTGCTCCGACACCGGCTACAATACCATCTAAGATCAAGCCCTGTAACCAGTCTGCACAACCGATGGAAACAAGCAGGTTTTCAATTGCAGGTGGGATGATCTCACCAAAGAGGACATCATTGGTCCAGTCTGTCAAAAGTGAACCAACGGTTGTTACAGATACATAATATACAACAAACATAACCAGTGCGAAAATCGGCAGTGCCAAAATTCTGTTTGTTACGATCCTGTCGATCTTATCGGATACAGATAATTTCTCGGAGCTCTTTTTCTTAGTCACGCACTCTTCGATAATGGAAGAAATGTAGACATATCTCTCATTGGTGATAATACTCTCAGTATCATCGTCAAATGCATCCTCTAACTTCTTGATCTCATAAGATACATCCGGTGTTACTTTAAGCTGTTCAGAAATCTTATCATCCTTCTCAAGTAACTTGATCGCGAAGAAACGTTTCTGCTCTTCTTTTACATCGGAGCCGAGCTTTGCCTCAACTGTCTTGATCGCATCCTCTACTTCATTTGCAAATGTATGTACCGGTGCGGTGTTCTGTTTTTTCTTGGCAAGGGCAACTGCTTTCTCTGCTGCCTCCTTGACACCGGTTCCTTTTAATGCGGAAATCTCAACGACCTCGCATCCTAATTTCTGGCTTAATTTATCGAGGTAAACCTTCTCACCATTTTTCTCTAAAAGGTCCATCATGTTGACTGCCATGATAACCGGGATACCAAGCTCCATGATCTGTGTGGACAGATACAGGTTACGCTCAATGTTGGTTCCGTCGACGATATTTAAGATCGCATCCGGTCTGTCTGTGATCAGGTAATTTCTTGCTACCACTTCCTCCAAGGTGTATGGGGAAAGTGAATAGATACCCGGCAAGTCCATGATAGTGACATCCTTATGCCCTTTTAACTTACCTTCTTTTTTCTCAACTGTTACACCCGGCCAGTTACCAACGAACTGATTGGCGCCGGTCAATGCATTAAATAATGTTGTTTTTCCGCAGTTTGGGTTACCTGCTAATGCAATTTTGATTGCCATCTTCTACTCCTCTTTTCTTTTTAAATTAGTCTGCTCTAACCCTAATACAAAAAAAATTACTCTACTTCAATCATCTCGGCATCTGCTTTACGGATAGAAAGCTCATAGCCTCTGACAGTTACCTCGATCGGATCTCCAAGCGGTGCCACTTTTCTGACATACACTTCCACACCCTTTGTAATTCCCATATCCATGATACGTCTTTTTACAGGACCGTCACCAGTTAATTTGGTAACTTTTACCGTCTGCCCTACGGCAACTTCTTTTAAAGTCTTCATAAATATACTCCTTCTTTTATGTATTATATACTTCAGCAGTCCAGCCAGCCCCAAAGTGCAGCCGGCTTGCCGCTTATAGCCAGCTAACGCTATCGGTTAGACCATAATTTTATTTGCCATATCTCTTCCGATGGCCACACGGGAATCCTTTACATTCACGATCATGTTACCGCCGATTTCAGAGATTACGGTTACGGTTCCGCCTACCACGAATCCGAGATTTTCCAGAAAACGCTTGGTCTCTTCCTTACCGCCAACCTTCTTGATTGTGTTCTCTTCTCCCTCGTTAACCATTGATAAAGGCATCATCGCTTCCTCCTTCTTCGTGTGTGATATTGATAATCATTTTCATTTGCAAGGTTAGTATATTCTAATCGTGGTTAGTTGTCAATAACCATTTTGATAAATTTGGCATTATTTTCCAAGGTATTTTCTACATTTTTCACAGTATTGTTTGTGGAGGCTTACCGGGCAAAAAAAGAAGAGCCGATACCAATTAGTATCAGCTCTCCGCGTAAAACTATTTGAATTATTTCTGCTCTGCTCTTGCCATAGCGATCTGGAAATCCTTCTGATCAGTGAAGATCTCGTTCTTGTACGGGTTCTTCTTCTGCTCAACTGCACGTTTGATGATAGCAGTGATGCAGATAACGTTTGCTACAACTGCAATGATCGCCATAACGCCCTGTGCCTTTGGATTAGCATAGGTAGGCTGTGTTGCCAGGTTGTAAATCTCCATACCGCTGCTTAACTCGTCGCCGTAGAGGGATGTAACAACTGCTGCCTTTGTTCCAATCTGGAATAATGGGAACACCTGTGCAAACATACACCAGATTGCCAGTGTGTTGGCACGGTTCTGGATCCAGCCACCTTTGTTCCAGAACTTGTTGGCAAAAGTAGGTGCCAGCAATAATGCAACACCACAATACCAGGAGTGTGTTGGCAGGTTCAAATATGTATAGGTAAAGTTCCATAAATCATATGCTACGATAAAGCACCATGTCATATCCGGCCATAACATATCGTCTTTCTTCTTGGATGCGTAGATTCCCCACCATCCTGTCATACAGAAGATGTTGATAAGACCTGCGATACCGTTTACCCAGTTCCACCAGCCACCGTAGAGCCATACGCCCTCGCTGGAATACCACCAACGGGTACCTGTCTCTGCAAATGCCTGTGCGCCTCTGATCGCAGACTCGAAATCAGATGCTACTGCGATTAAAATATTGATTGCTACGATCACGAATGGGAATACTTTAAACCACTCTGTCTTGCCGACGCCCCATTTGTACTTGAGCATCATGAAACCGATACAGCCTGCTGTTGCTGCATACAGTTTTGCGTAGTGGAACCATCCGTTCTGATACAGATAGGTCTGGTTGTTCAGCGCCCAATCCGCACCATTTGCTGCACCGACTGCAACTGCAATGAAATATACCGTCAATACTGCCGGTAAAATCAGGAAGAAGAAAATTCCTCCTGCCTTGCTGCGGCGAGCAATCTCGTTACAGATTACTAATCCTGCAAATACCAGAACCCATCCGAGTAACTGATAAATGCCGTTGTCACCATAGATGTTAAATAACATAACTTCATCCTCCTTGTATTCTACTGGTATAACCAGTTCTTGATAAAATTTTAACATTATTTATAATATCTTTCAAGTTTTTTCATAGTTTGTTAATACATTTTCCTGTTATTGTATATTATTTTACATTCTGGCAAACGCAAAAAAGGCTCTGGTATGTGGTTATACCAGAGCCAATTCTATCTTTTTTTATACTCCCTGATCTACTTTGATGCCTTTTAAATCTGCTTCCAGCACTTTCATGCTGCTCTTGATATCGCTCAGTTCCTGCTGCATCTGTGAGGTGGTTCCGTTCTGCTGGTCGATCATATCCACCATATCGGTCAGATCAATATCGGGCGTCTCGTTCTTCTTGCGCTGTGCCTCGGCACGCTCTGCCGCTTCCTTGGTTCCCTCGATAAGCGCTTCCTGCATCGCGCGTTCTTCTTTTATCTTCTCGAGGCGTTCTTCGTCCTCCTCTTTCTCCTCCATCTTCTTGTCCGCCTTTTCCTTGGCCTCATCCATCTTCTCGTTGATGTAGTCCATGGCTTCCTGCGTTGCCATCTGAAGGATTTCATCGTTTGCCGCACCCATAATGTCATTGGCGCTGTTCTGCGCGTCTACCATAGCATGGTTTTTCAGACGCTCGATCCCAATCTGGTGAATATCGCTGGTGTCATCCCACATTGCATGGTCGGCATCCTCGATGTCTTTCTGGAACTTTGCCATCTGATCATTCAACTCTGCTACCCGGTCAAGGTACTCTTGCGGCATGTCCTTTGCGGACATACCATCCTCAATCTGATATTCCTCTTTCAGCTGATTCTTTGCATCCCGCAACGTCGAAAGCTGCTCCTGTGCATCTTTTTTCTGCTGCTGCATCTCCTGATAGTGACCTCTTCGCTGTTCCACCTGATCATCTACAGACCTGTCGCTGTCCCAGGCGTCTGACACGACCTTCCACGCCTGCTTTTTTGCTTGCTCCAATCGCTCTTTCACCGGGTCCCTCGCGGTACTTAAATTGCCACCAAACACATTCCTTCCAGTCTGCTGCGACGCTCTGCCGCCGCAGGCTGGTGTGCTACTTGTCGCCGATGAAAAGCCATTGGCATTTATCGTTAATTTCATACTCATTCCCCCTGAATGTGTTAATTAGTAGCTGTATTATATATCGGCATTTTTTGTATCTTCTTTACTATATTCAGACAATTGCAAAACTGGGGGAATTGTAGTAATTTTGCAATTGTCTTTATATGTCCTACGACATCTCCCGGCGCAGCCGCAGCAATATCCGTTTTTCCATACGGCTCACCTGCACCTGGCTCATGCCAAGAACCGCTGCGACTTCACTCTGTGTCTTGTTGTCAAAATAGCGCATCGTAAGCAGTTTGCGCTCCTGTTCCTCCAATCCGTCGAGCAGCTGCGCGATCACGATCTTATTTAACACATCCTCCTTCTCCGGCTCCTCCCCCGTGTACGCTGCATTGCTGCCATTCTCCACCTGGTCTATCATCAAAAGCTCATCGCCGTCTTTCTCATAGACCGGCCGGTAAATGGATTCCACTTCCCGGTTTGCCTCAAGCGCCATCGCAATCTCTTCTGTGGACAATTCCGTTGCCGCGGACAGCTCCGCCATATCCGGTTCCCTGCCAAGGACTGACACCAGTGTCTCACGCGCCCGACTGATCCGGTAGCCCTGTTCCTTTAGCGTCCGGCTGACTTTCACCATCCCGTCATCCCGCAGAAAACGGCGTATCTCCCCGGTGATCATCGGCACTGCGTATGTGGAAAATGCCAGCTGCAGTGACACATCAAAATGGTCCACCGCCTTCATCAGCCCGATACACCCAATCTGAAACAGTTCCTCCCTGTCGTGGTCTCTGTGCTCAAACCGGCGTACCACCGCATAGACAAGCCCCAGATTATCTGCGACTAACCGGTCTCTTGCCCATTTATCTCCCGCGTGAGCCATGTTCATTAATTCCGCCAGACTATTCATATGTACCCGCCGCCCCGGTTTTTCCTATTTTTTTGCTCATCCAGACGCTCGTTCCCTCCCCGGGTTTCGACGTCACACGGATTTCATCCATAAATGCTTCCATAAATGCAAAGCCCATCCCGGAGCGCTCCAATTCCGGTCTTGTGGTATAAAAAGGTTCCATCGCCTGCGCCACATCCGCAATGCCCTTCCCCTTGTCCGACACGACAATCTCAACCACATTGCCACACACCGCGCACGTAAGACATACCTTTTTCTCCGGGTCATCATACCCGTGGATGATCGCGTTTGTCACCGCCTCGGACACTGCCGTCTTTACGTCCGCGACCTCATCTAACGTCGGATTTAATTCCATCACAAATGCAGCAACCGCCGTCCGGGCAAATCCCTCATTGACCGAGCGGGCATCGAATTCCAATTTCATCTCATTTTTCTTTGTCATAAACTGCGTTTCCATCCTCTCATTTTCACTGCAAATTTTTGTCATCACTTCCATGCCTTCTCCACTACAGATTTTCTTTTTCCACATCCATAATCTTGTGCAGACCGGACACCATAAATATTTTTTCCATCCGTGCGTTCAGATTCTGTGCCATCACTTTTCCTCCGTGATACCCCATCTTGCGACTTCTTCCAATGATCACGCCGATGCCTGAGCTGTCCATGAACTCCGTCTCCTTAAAATCAAATATCAGTGTCTGTACAAAGCAGGTATCGATCAGCATGTCCGCCTCAGTGCGGATGCTGCCTGCCTGATGATGGTCGAGTTCCCTTGGCACATGCACCAGAAGAACTCCATTCCTCCATTCACAATAGTTGTTCATTCTGCCTCTCCCTTCTTAGTTATCATGCCCTATAGAGGTGACACCGCCTTCATGCTTTCATGTGACCCATTTCCCCCTATTAGGCAAAAAAAGACGTCTCCCGGCATGTTTGCCGTTTGACGTCTTTTGTATCTCATTTCTTTTCTCTTATTCTTCAATATCGACATAGTTCTGCGCTATCGCAGCACGCTCTGTACCAGGGTATAGCTCGATGACCTTCTCATAGTATGGCTTTGCACTGTCCAAGTCATCATTTTTCCGGTACGACTGTGCCAGATAATACAGCGCATTGCCGTTCTCGTATGTCTCATCCATCTCGATAACCTTAAGCAGGTTTGTGATCGCCTCATCATACTGCTGTGCGGCATATGCATCTGTTCCCGCCTTGTAGAGTGAGCTCATATACTCAGCGTTCACCTCTGCATTGATGGTATTGTAAATATCCTGCGCCTCGTCCCCCAGATAATCCGGGTTGACATTGCCCAGCGCATCTCCCGCTGTCGCTATATCTCCCTGGCTGTACGCCGTGTAGGCTGCGATCAGCTGTTCATAGCTATTGATACGGCTGGCGGACTCCTCCTCATCGCTCTTGGCACTGGTAATCTGACTGGTGAGATCATCTATCTGCATCTCCAATGCACTGATGGTCTGGTTCTTCGAGGAAATCGTGTTATTCGCCTCGAGCACCTCTGTCTTAGTCTCATTCTGCAATTCCCTGCGCATCCCCGGGATTACCAGAAATCCGGTAATTGCCACTCCGATGACGATTCCGATGAGCATATTGATCACGGTTCCCACCGCTGAATTATCCTTCAGATATTTCGGCTGGATAATCGTCTCATTGCCACTCTGATAAGAAATCTGTTCGTCGTTCTTATTTTTTTTGCCAGAGCCGCTCTCGCGCAGTCCTGCATTTACTTCGCGCAGATACCGCAGGGTCGTTGTGTTATTGGTATCTATCTTGCCTGCATTGCGCAGTGTCTTCTTCGCCTGGTCGTATTTGCCCTCCTGGATATAAAGCAATGCCAGCAGCTGATGACCGCGCACCAGCTTTGGATTTAAAGTCAGCACTTTTTTCAACTGGATGATTGCCAGATCTCTGCTGTCCTGCTTGCAGTACAACAATGCCTGATTATACTTTTTAATCGTCTGGTTGATTGTGTCTAATCTGCCCTGATTGTTCTGTATCTCATCCAGGTAATGGCTTGCCCGGTTATCCTTCGGCTGATAGTTCTTGCTGATCACCCACTCGGTCAGCGCCTCCACGACTTCGCCCATCTCAAAGTAAACCAATCCCAGCAGATTGCGCGCATCGATATTTAGTTTGTTGAAGCGCAGACTCACCTTAAGGCTCTCGATCGCCCCGGATAAATCCCGCACACCGGCTTTCTCCAATGCATCATTGTAATATGCGTTGGATGCCATCATTATCTTTTTGTATATTTTTACATTGGTTCCGCAATTCGGGCAGGTATCTCCCTTCCCGAGCTTTGCACCGCAGTTGAAACATTCCATCTGAACTCTCTCCTCATGAATCACATTAAAAACTGTTGTCGCAGGTTATTACATATGCTTGATCTCGCGTATCATCTCCTGCAGCACATCCGTCATGTCTGTCAATTCATGATTGTAAATGGCCTGCTCTGCCTCCTCGACTTCCAGGCTTGGTTTAAAATTCTTTAATTCTTCTTCAAAATTGATCATATATAAGACTCCTAACAAAACATTCTGTCTATCAACGCATCCCATCTCTTTCCATAGGACACAAAAGCACCACTATATTATTTACTTTTCTATTATAATATAGTGGTGCTAATAATCAAGCAATTTTATCTTAAGTTTTTTGGTATTCCTGCTTATCGCTCCCGGGAAATTAATCCGCTTCCTTATAGCATGGTCTGGTTGCGATCTTATCCGGCTTCTTGTAAAACTCAATACCGGTTCCCACATTCTTCAGAGCAAACTTGAGCTCGTCGATGTTGATGATCACGCCCGGATATACATCCTTGATAACTGAAACGCAGGCACCTCTGGAAGTCTCCGCCAATACCCGCAGATTCTTCAATTCTTCCTTATCGCTGGCACAGATTGCGGTGTCCTTAATCTTGACACGCAGCAGCGCCATACGGCGCGGGTCGTTGGCATAGCTGACGCCACGCTCTGCCTGCAATGTATCAAACTTCGCAAGCCCCTCTTCAATCTTGATAAGCTCTGCCTCTGTCGCCTCAATCTTCTTCTCAAGAACCCGGACACGGCTGTATACATCCACGCCGGCTCCCACCTGTATCTCTGTCTTCTTCTCTGCATCATTGCCGAGTGTGGTCGCTACCACACCGCGGATCGCATGCAGCTTACCGCCGATCACGCTTCCTCTCGGACCATTTAATGTAACCTGTCCCCGGCAGAATACATCGGAATCCATCAACACATCTGCCTGCAAGTCGCCGTCACACTCAATCTTGGTAAATTCAAAGAACTTCGCTGTAATATTGCCTTTTGCCTTGACATATGCCTTGTTGCCGCCAAGCATACCGCTTCGCAGGATGATATCAGTTCCTGCCTCAAGCACACAGGCTTCCACCACACCGTCAATCGTGATGGAACCACTGGATTTGATGGTAACACCGTTCTCAACATTGCCGTGGATGACCACATCCCCGCGGAAATCGATATTGCCACCGGTCAGCTCTGCATTGCCGTGGATCTCATGCACCGGCAAAATAGCGATCCGGTCATTCTGCATCTCAATCTTGCCATCGATGGTAGCCGTGTAGGTCAGGTTGTCATTCATGCGCTCGAAGCCTTTGCCCTTGATCGGCATCTGCTCCCTGCCATGCTTCGCCTGCAATACCTTGCCCTTGACTGTCATTCCGTCGGAGCCATCCACTGCCGGATGATAAATCGCAATGACCTGTCCGGCAATGACTGACTCGATGGAGTGTACCGACCAGTAATCCACAGAGCCATCCGGGAGCACCTTGGGCTTACCGTCAAAGTTCGTATTGAAATTATAATCGTAGTATCCATCTACTCCGTCAACCGCAGGCACACCTTTTGCCACAAGAATCTCTGTATCATACTCCTTCTGAGTGATAATCTCACTAAGCAAGTCCTGATCGATCCCTGCGCAAACTCCTTTTTCCCCCAATGCTCCCATAAGCATTGCCACTGTATATTCTTCTTCGTCTGCCGGCTGTGGAAGCATAAGATATGCTTCCATCTCGTCGTAACTGACGCGAACGCTCGGCTTAAGCTCTGTTACTGTTGGCATAATACACGGCTCCTAATTATATGCTTAAAGCTACTATTGCAAATGACAAAAACTATAACTATATAATACTAGTCCATACAGACATTTTCAAGTAATTCTTGTGATTTTTCACAAAATTGCCGTGTATAATCTCTATTTCATTGACGATAAACGCTCTTCTACCTGAGCCATCATCTGCTCGTATCCGGCTAATTTTTCCTTTTCCTCTGCCACTTTTGCTTCCGGTGCTTTGCTTAAGAATTTCTCATTTGCCAGCATGCCTCTTGAACGCGCAAGCTCTTTGGTCAGACGCTCTTTTTCTTTGAGCAGTCTCTCTTTTTCTTTTTCAAAGTCAACCAGATCCTCCAACGGCAGATATACGGTTGCACCCGGAATTACAACGGATACCGCATCCTCTCCAATACCGGATTTATCTGCCTGCACAAGTACCTCACTGGCATTTGCAAGATTTTTGTATGCAGATTCATTTACCACAAAGGTGTTGCGCAGATTCTCATCCTCTGCAACGATAAATACTTTGGCTTTTCTGGAAGGTGGAACGTCCATCTCGGTGCGCACATTGCGGATTCCCTTTACCAGGTCCTTGCAGTGCTCGAGCATCTCTTCCTCAGCCGGGAATTTCCACTCTTCTTTGTACTCCGGCCACTTGGAGAGCATGATCGTCTCTTCCTTGGACTGTAACGTACAGAAAATCTCCTCTGTGATAAACGGCATAAACGGATGCAGTAATTTGAGCGCCTCTGTCAGAACCGTCTGCAATGTCCAGAATGCCGCATTTGCAGCCTTCGGATCAGCCTCTTTGTTGTAGGTGCGCACTTTGGTGATCTCGATATACCAGTCGCAGAACTCATCCCAGATAAAATCGTATACTTTCTGAACAGCGATTCCCATCTCGAATTTGTCCATGTTCTCGGTCACATCTTTTGCCAGTGTGTTCAGGCGGGAAAGGATCCATTTGTCTGCCGGCTCCAGTTCCTCAAGCGCAGGTGTCGTCACTGTCGTTCCCTCAAGGTTCATCATGATAAAGCGGGATGCATTCCATACTTTGTTGGCAAAGTTTCTGGATGACTCCACACGCTCCCAGTAGAAACGCATATCATTTCCCGGTGCATTTCCGGTGATCAAGGTCAGACGAAGTGCATCTGCACCGTATTTATCGATGACCTCAAGCGGGTCGATACCATTGCCGAGGGACTTGCTCATCTTGCGTCCCTGGGAATCTCTGACAAGACCGTGGAACAGTACCGTGGAGAACGGCGCCTTGCCCATCTGCTCATATCCGGAGAAAATCATACGGATAACCCAGAAGAAAATAATGTCATATCCGGTCACTAAGACATCGGTTGGGAAGAAATAATCCAGATCCTCGGTCTTATCCGGCCATCCCAAGGTAGAGAACGGCCACAGTGCAGATGAGAACCAGGTATCTAATGTATCCGGGTCCTGGGTCATATGTCCGCCGCATTTCGGGCACTTGCACGGTGCGGTCTTGGCAACTACCATCTCTCCGCAGTCATCGCAGTAGTATGCCGGGATGCGGTGTCCCCACCACAGCTGTCTGGAGATACACCAGTCGCGGATATTGTCGGTCCAGTTAAAATAGGTCTTCTCCATACGCTTTGGAAGAAGCTTGATCTCACCGTTTTTCACACCCTCTACTGCCGGTTTGATCAACTCATCCATCTTGACGAACCACTGCTGTTTTACCATCGGCTCTACGGTTGTGCCGCAGCGGTCATGGGTTCCTACATTATGGGAGTGCGGCTCTGTGCGAACGAGCAGTCCCTGCTCCTCCAGATCCTTTAACATTGCCTTGCGGCACTCATAACGGTCCATGCCTGCATATTTGCCTGCCAGCTCGTTCATTGTGGCATCATCGTTGATGACTGTGATCTCTTCTAAGTTGTGACGCTTTCCAACCTCAAAGTCGTTCGGGTCGTGTGCCGGTGTGATCTTTACACATCCGGTTCCAAACTCCTTGTCTACATAGGAATCTGCGATAACCGGGATCTCACGGTCGGTAAGCGGCAGTTTTAACATCTTGCCGATAATGTCGGTGTAGCGTTCATCCTCCGGGTTGACTGCCACCGCAGTATCTCCAAATAAGGTCTCCGGTCTGGTGGTTGCGATCTCTACGAATCTTCCCTCCTCGCCTACTACCGGATAATTGATATGCCAGAAGAATCCATCCTGCTCCTCGTGCTCTACCTCGGCGTCAGAAATGGAGGTCTTACAAACCGGGCACCAGTTTACGATACGGGAGCCCTTGTAAATCAGTCCTTTTTCGTGAAGCTTGCAGAATACCTCAAGCACTGCATCGGAGCAGCCGGAATCCATCGTAAAACGCTCTCTCTCCCAGTCTGCGGAAGAGCCGATTTTCTTCAGCTGGTTGACGATGCGGTTGCCGTACTCCTCTTTCCACTCCCAGCATTTTTCTAAGAAGCCTTCGCGTCCTAAGTCACGCTTATCAATGCCCTGTTTCTTTAAGTTCTCAATGACCTTTACCTCTGTTGCAATGGAAGCATGGTCTGTACCAGGCTGCCACAATGCATTGTATCCCTGCATTCTCTTGTAACGGATCAGGATATCCTGCATCGTGTTGTCCAGTGCATGTCCCATGTGCAGCTGTCCGGTAATGTTAGGAGGTGGCATCACGATCGTAAACGGCTTTTTGCTGCGGTCCACTTCTGCGTGGAAATAGCCATTGTCCTCCCATTTTTTATAAAGACGTTCCTCAATTCCTTTTGGATCATAGGTTTTTGCAAGTTCTTTGCTCATTTTTTCTCCTCCTGATAGCTCTTTATTTCATAAGAAAGAACGTGCGCCTCCGGCGCACAAAAAACGCCCTTTGCATCCTTCGGATGCAAAGGGCGAATGTATCGCGGTACCACCTTTGTTCGCCAGTAAACTGACCTCTTTACTCGGTCGGCAGATCTGTGCTTAACCGATGGTTCGATAACGTAAACCAGACGTGAATCTCTACCAAGCCGGGACATCTGTCCTCCGGTTCTTCAAAATTCCGGTTCAAAAGCTACCTTCCACATATCCAACCTTCAAGAAATCTCACAGCCAAAGGATTCCTCTCTCTGCGAAGTATCTATGTGTACTCCTCTTTCTCATTACCTTTTTGCTATTGTAAATAGAATACAAGTGGTTTTTTGATTTGTCAAGCAATTAATTCCAATAACTGATATTTATATTGCAATTTCCGCTGACACCGCTTACCGTTCCCTGGCTCGTATAGCGCCACATAATGACCTTACCAGTTCCAGTATAGCTTGGTCCGGCGCTCTCTGTACCGGTTGTTGTAATCCACAGATTCTGTGCTCCCAGCGTGGTCATATCAAAGTAACTGCCCGTGTTGGCGGTCAGCCATGATTTCTGTGCGCCAAGTGCAAATCCATAGTTTACGTTTGTTGTTCCATTGCTGTAGGTTGCCGCTGTGATCTTGTTTTTAAATGCAAGCACGCGTTTGCTTCTGTCAGTAGCTGTGCCACCGTAGAAGAAACTCTCACCCGGTATCTGATAGATAACCGGATAATCTACGCTGCGGCCATTCAAATAGCTGATGACCTTTGCTGCCTCGTTCTCTGCCGCACTCTCACTGGTTGCCTGGGCAGCGCAGTATACACCTATCTTAAATCCGGCATTCTTGGCATTGGTATAGTTTTTCTCAAACTTGGAATCTTTCTTTGTTCCTGTACTGATACGAAGCATTACAAATTCATATCCCGATGCTTTCAATGCGTTAAAATCAACAGTGCCGTTGTCACTGGAAATATCAATTCCCTTCTTATCAAGCGTATCCTTAACTGTTACGGAAATCTCCTTTGTGATACCATTGGCAACTGCACGAACCGTTGTCGTACCTTTTTTCATTCCGTAGATCGTACCGTCGGAAGACACTACTGCTATCGTCGCATTATCACTTGTCCATGCCACATAACTGGACGGTTTGGTTGTCGCTGTTACCTTGACATAGCTTCCTGTCTTAACTACCACACTGTCTACGCTGGTTACCAGCGATGCTGCCACTGCTGTGACAATATCCGAAGTCTCACCGTTATAATCTCCTCTTACGGCGTATACTTTGTAATAATAAGTCTTTCCGACTTTGACATTCGTGTCTGTGTAGGAATTCGTCGAGCAGATTTCTGTTGCGATCCGGTACTTGCCATTCTGTGAAGTACTCCGTAAAATCGTGTAGGTCTCTGCGCCGGTCACTTTCTTCCAGGTCAGCTTAATCTGTCCGCTATCCACATTTACCGCTGTAAGATTCTTTGGCTTTCCGAGTACCGGTGTTGCGGATTTTCCCTTGGAGTATTCGCTGTATATCTTCTTGCCACCCTTTACATCGTAGGCACGCACTTTATAAT
>CAVCFM010000390.1:15303-24970 GCA_963601305.1 bacterium
CTTTATAATAGTAGGTTGTTCCTGTCTGCAGCTTTCCGTCCTTATAAGACAGCGTACTGCCGGATTTGATCGTCTTTATCTTATTGTATTTTCCATTCTCGGACGTCGCACGGTACACTACATATCCATCGCAGCCACTGATTTTATTCCAGGATACGGTTACCGTCTTATAATTGGTAGATACCGCCTTAATGGACGGTGTTGCCGGAACCACTTTCTTGGATTTTACGGAAGAATACTGACTGTACACCTTCTTACCGCTGACCGTTGCGTAGGCGCGGATTTTATAGTAGTAGGTCTTTCCGTTTGTAAGTCCACTGTCTATATAGCTTGTTGTACTTCCCTTTGTGATCGTCTTTACCTTTGTGTACTTACCGTTCTTTGTCGTACTGCGGTAAATCACATAACCGTTTACTTTCTTGCTTGAAGATTTTTTAACTGCATTCCAGGAAATGCTAAGCTTTCCGGACTCTTTTGTATTTACGGTAAGACTGGTTGCCGCCGGTGCCACCGTGACACTCTTTGCTCCGGAGTAACCGGAATTGATCGTCTTTCCGGATACTGTTTTGACACATCTTACCTTGTAATAATATTTGGTTCCAAGTTTGACACCGGAATCGGTATAGGTGTAGCTGCCTGTGCCGGACACAGGTTTTACCGTGCCAACTTTCTGGTATGTGCCACTCTTTGAGGTTGCACGATATACCTGATAGGAGTCTTCCTCCCCTGTTGCAGATGCCTTCCAGGTTACTTTTACACTGTTGTAAGTGTTGCTTGCCGTAGACTGCATCGTCGGCGTCAGCAGTGTCGGAGAAGCATTCAACGTGTTGGATGCGATACCCTCAACGATAGTTCCACTTCCGCTCTTTGCATACGCTACAACTTTAAATGTATACGTTGTTCCGGCTTTCAGATTGGTTATCTTGGCAGATGTCGTACTGCTGCCACAGGTCTTTACTCTTTTTGCCGTTCCGTTTGTGATCTGATATACATAATAGCCACTGCCCGAAGATGGCAGGGATACTTTACTCCAGTTCAGCTGGATCGCGGTAATCCCGGCTGCCTGTGCCTTTACCGTCGTCGCTGTCGGAACCGCCTTGATGGAAACCGGGTCAGACTTCTGTCCGTTTACATTTCCATCATCCGTAGAGCGATATGCATACACCTTATAATAGTAAGTGGTTCCAACGCTAAGTCCGGTATCAGTATAACTGCTGATATCGCTGTCTTTGATCGTCTTAACTGTTGTATAGGTTCCATTCTGACTTGTCGCGCGTGTGACTTTGTATCCATCCGCACCACTTAACTGATTCCATTTTACAGTGACACTGTTATATGACTTGTTCTGTAATGTCACCTTCGGAGCCGACACTGTCGGTGTCGCGCTTACTTCATTGGAATATGCACCCCAGATGGTCTCATCGCTCACCGTACGATATGCACGTACACGATATGTATACTTTGTTCCGGTGTCCACATTCTCATCGGTATAAGAAACCTTGGAGGAACCGGAAATAGTCTCTATCTTCTTATAGCTGCCGGATCCCGTCTTCCGGTAAATGCCATAACCACTGGCGCCACTTACTTTCGTCCAGCTAAGTCCAACCGCCTCATAGCCCTTCACGATTGCAGTCAATGTTGTTGCCGAAGGTGTCGCTTTGCCCGATACTGCAGCGGAATAATCTCCATATACCTTGCTTCCGTTGACTGTATTATAAGGGCGCACCTTATAGCTGTAGCTGGTTCCGCAGGTAACTGTAGCGTCTGTGTAACTGTATGTCGTTCCCCCGACGCTTCCGATCTCGGAGTAACTGCTACTGCTGCCGGTCGCACGATACACGGTATATCCGGTCGCGCCGTCTACCTTTGACCATGTCACCGCCAGCGTATTATATGCTTTTGATGCCACCGATGAGATCGTCGCCTTTCCCATGGAAGGTGTCACCGTCAGTGATGCGGCTGTCGCAGCCTCAGCATAAGCAGTACTGCTGACTTTGTAGGATATATATGAATACACACGATATGCATATTCCTTGCCGGTTGTCAGGTTCGTATCCGTGTAGGTCGTACTGCTTGCCCCACTCAGTGTCTTCAATAAGGTGAAATCTGTCTCTCCTTTTGCCTTGCGGTAAACCCGGTATCCATCCGCATCTGTCGCACTGCTCCATGTCAATTTGACAGAATTATAAGTCGTGGAAGCTGCTTTCAGATTTGTGGCTGCAGCAGGTCTCACCACGATCAGAAAATCTGCGCTGTAAGAAGTATTCTTGACAGTGGCACGGATTTTTGCCGTTCCTGCATTTTTTGCAGTAACGCAGTCATGATCGGTGTCCAGCGTGATAATGTCAAAATCATCTAATGACTCCCAGGTAACCTCCGCATCATCTCCATCCGCATCGTCATCCTCGTAAGTAATGGTATACTCCGGAAGTGACAGGGTTGTCCCAATATCGGTAACTGTATACGCCGGTGAAAAAGAAATTCCCTCGGGCACTTTTGCCACCTTGCTTATCTCGTCCGGATCGAGTTCTGTGGACTCGGTCTCCCCGGTATCCTCGGTATCTTCCGTAACCTCAGTATCCTCGGTTGTTTCCGTAACCTCGGTATCCTCGGTATCTTCCGTAACTTCGGTATCCTCGGTAACTTCTGTAACCTCGGTATTTTCCGTAGTCTCTGTCGATTCAGTTGCCTCCGTGGCTTCAGTTGCCTCCGTCTGCTCTGTTCCGGTGGTCTCCGTATTCTCTGTTGCTTCTGTCTGCGACGTATCCTGTGCGACATCTGCGGATACGTCATCCGTAGTCTCTGTCGCATCTGATCCTGTCTCTGCCACGGTTGCCACGCCAGTCTCAGCCGCATACATCACGGCGTCTGAGCTCACAAGCATGATGCCTGCCAACGCAATGCACATGCCGCGTTTCAGCCATTCCAGCCGATTTCTTCTCATAACTTTTCCTCCCGTTTATTATGGTAAATATTGTGCTGTACTTTTACCCAAATACAATATCTATTGTCATTATACCATTTATTTACAGTTTAGGAAGATGTGGAAATCGATTTTAAAAAAACTTAAGATTTTTTTATACCACATAGCGATACAGAGAAAAAAGTCCCGGCTAACCGAGACTTTTTATCATAGATTCATAGATAAAATTCTGCATATCTGCATCGGAGATATCTGTATTCCAGCTCCCGCTCGCAACCAGATACGACGCATATGCCAGCATCTGTGCAGAAAATGCAATTCTGCGCAGATATCTGTTTTGCTGCCGGATGGCGCCCTCCACAAAGCCCTGCTCCATCAGACGATCGATGATATCTTCAATCTGCCCGCATCCCACATCTTCCTGCAGCTTTTTGTATTCCTCCCTGATGCTCTCCGAGATCTCATAGGAACCGGTTCCAATGCGCACTAACGTGCAAAAGGTCTGCATTTTTTCCATCAGCCCGGCTTCATAATTACAAAGTCCGCGTATCTTTTCTGAAAAACTGCCGTTTCCGTCCACGATTTTTTCCACTTCTCCCTGTTTGAGCAGCATATCATGGCAAAGCGCCATGGTGATGATCGCTTCCTTGGACGAAAAATATTCGTAGGCCGTCCCCTTGCCGATCCCGGCTCTCGCCGTGATGTCAGACACCTTCATCGTGTTGACATCACAGCCCTCATTTATCATATCTACCACCGCCCGGTACATAAGCAGTACCTTCTCGGGCGGATTTTCTAATAATTTCTGCTTCTCCAAGATAGTTCCTCTTTTCTACAATTCCTCATCTACCATATTTTTCTCACGGTTCAATACATCGTAAATACATGGCACAACGATCAGCGTCAGCAGTGTTCCGTACACAAGACCTCCCACGGTTACAATCGCCATCGGCTGCATCATCTCCGAGCCACTGCCAAGTCCAAGCGCCATCGTAGACATCGCTAAGATCGTGGTGAGTGCCGTCATCAAAATCGGGCGGAGCCGGGTCTTTCCAGCCTCCACGATCGCTTCTTTTTTGCTCATGCCGCCGCGGCGCAGCTGATTGATATAGTCTACCATAACAATACCGTTATTTACAATAATTCCCGCCAGCATGACAAATCCGATCATTGCCACCACGCTGACTTCGTTTCCGGTAAAATACAGTGCGAAAAATCCGCCCGTGAATGCCAGTGGGATCGTAAACATAATGATAAACGGTGAGAGCAGCGACTGGAACTGTGCCACCATGATCAGGTAAATGAAGATGACTGCCAGAATTAACATCAGATACATCTGATCCATTGCCTCGCTGATGGTCTCATCCTCTCCGGTCATTTTTACCGAATAACCATCCGGCAGCTCCAATTTATCGAGCTGTTCCGAGATTTCATTACTTACCAGTGTTACATTGTGCTCATCATCGATACCCGCCGTCACACTGATATATCTCGTCTGTGAGTCTCTGGTGATGGAATTTAAGGAAGTTCCCTCCACAAAGTCTGCGATATCCGACAGGTGTACCGTCGTCGTTTCGCCCTCTTTGTCCGTATAGTCAAATGTCAGGCTGCGGATGTCATCCAGTGTTGTCTCCGACTGCTCCTCACTCTGCACATAGACCTCATAGTCCTTTAAATCCGCAGCGATTGTCGTAGCCGAAGAATCCGCTGACATTTTTTCGTATATGAGCTGATAGACCTGTGCCACCGTCATGCCGTATTCTGCTGCCTTTTCCTTGTCCACGGACACGGTAAAGGAATCTGTCGTATCGTCAAGTCCGTCTTCCACATCCACAGTTCCCGCTGTGTCTTTTACGATGTCAGCAACCTGTGCTGCAATCTCCTGAAGTTTTTCCAGATCTCTACCCTTGATCTGCACGGAAATTCCGCTTCCGAAATACGCTGAGAAGTCGGAAGAAGAGCTCTCCGCTGTCACATCACAGTCCAGATCTTTGGTCTGTTCCGCAATCTGTGCTGTGATATCCGCGGTTGACACCCCTGCATTTTCATCCAGCAGCAGATACATCGTCACCGCATCGTCTGAGCCACCCAGCATGGACAGCGAATTTCCGCCGATCATTGCACCGATGGTATCAATTCCGTCAATTGTTAAAAGACGTGAGGTTACCTCGTCTCCCATTTCTTTTAACTCATCCTCGGTCAGCTTTTCATCCTCTTTTGCTGCCACAGTGACGCTTAACTGGTTCGTCTCCATGTCCATATCCATAAACGTAAATCCACGGGAGAACGACGCTTTGATGCTGACTACCAAAAGGACTACAACCACCACAAGCACCAGTGCTTTTACATGCAGCAGTTTCTCTAACATATTGCCGTATACATCTTTTACCTTGTCAAAAAACGGATGACGGATTTCTTTTGTCTTTTTCAATGTGACAGACGCCATCATCGGAACAAAGGTCATCGCCACGATCAGACTCGCCAACAGGGTAAATGCAATCGTAAGTGCGATATCCACAAACAGCTGTCTGGTGATACCCTCGGTAAATATGATCGGAGCAAACACGCACACCGTCGTCAACGTGGAACCGATGATCGCCCCGGTCATCTGGCTTGCACCTTCCACTGCCGCCTTGCGGACGGAGTATCCCTCGCCGCGTAATCGATAAATATTCTCAATAACAACGATTGAGTTATCTACCAGCATACCGACGCCCAGCGCCAGTCCGGAAAGGGAGATCATATTCAGTGAAATATCCGTAAAATACATCAACACGATTGCAAAGATCACGGACAGCGGGATTGAGCATGCGATCACCAGTGTTGGCTTGATATCCTTCAAAAACAGGATCAGAACCAATACGGCAAGAATGGCACCCTCGATCATATTCTGAATAACAGAGTCCACGATCATATCAATATAAATTCCCTGGTTCATCAGCACTGCAAAGCGCAGTCCCTCCTGCTCTGCGGCAAGGGAGTCAAAACGCTCTAACACGCTGTCTGTCACATCGCCGGTGGAGTAACCGGTCTGCTTTTCGATGGACAGCATGATCGCCGGATTACCGTTTACCTTTGAATAGGAATCCGCAGAATCATCCACCACCTCGACTGTTGCCACATCCGACAGCCGGATCGGCTCGATGCCGTCCAAGCCCAGATCCATAAGAACCAAACTTTCCAGGTCGTCAATGGACTCCACTGCGTCGCCGACACGGACCAGATAGTTGCTGTCCCCTTCATTGACATAGCCTGCCGGCATGGAAAAGTTCTGTGCCTTTAAAATATTATTTAACGTGTCCACTGTCAGGATATTGTTTAGATCAGCAGAATCCTCAGCCGTTTCTTTTGCCTCGTCTAACTGGCTCTGTCCATCCTCGATCTTGCTTAAGCCCACTGCCATATCCGCATAGCCGTTGCTCATCTCTAAGATAGAATTGATCTGGGTCTCGTTTAGCGTTCCCATGGCGTTATCCAATTCCGTCTTGCCATCTGCCAGCCGGCTTTGTGCAGACTGAATTGTCGCTGCCCCTGCATTAAGCTGTGCTTCATTCTCGGAGAGCTTTGCAAGCGCAGTCGGAATATCCTGATAGGTTTTTAACGTAATTCCCGCATCTGAGAAATTACTCTCCTGCGCTGCCAGCTTGGTATTAATATCATCCAGTTTTCCTTCTAATGTCTCAATCTGTGCAAGCACATCTCCCTCGGAATATATTTCCATCCCGTTTGCCCGCAATGCAGAGAATACCTGGGTGTCTAACACACTGTCAATCTGGGTCTGAATTGCAATTCTCTGCTCAGCCGGAAGATTGCCAAAGGTTGTCTCATCGACTCCTGCCTGTGCCAGCGCAGTTTTTCTTACCGTCTGAACTGTCTCTTCTACCTTATTCAGCTGAGTGATCGCATCCTCAATCTGCACAGCCCCGTCATAGGCAGCCTGAAGTCCGCTGATTCCCTCCTGCAGGGAACTCTGCGCCTCTGTGATCTCCTGCATCTTCTCCGTAAGCTGCTGCTCTGTTTCAGATACAGAAATTTTATTATTGACAATCTGATTGTTTGCGTCTCCCATCTGGGATGCCAGTTCATTCTGTCCGTCTGCCAGTTTCTTTTTGCCACTCTCTAATTCTTCCCTGGCATCGTCTAACTCTCCCTCGGCATCTGCAAACTGCTCATCGATTTTCTCTAAAATCCGCTCGTTTAAGGCATCTATTTTTTTCTGGTCCAGGGTGACCTGTACGCTCTCGGTCAGCGCTCCTGTCGCCGTCACAGACGCAACACCGTCGATACTCTCTAAGTATGGCTGCAATTCGTCGGACACGTAGGAGGAAAGCTCAAGCTGATCCATCCCCTCAACATCCACGGATGCGATCATGACCGGCATCATATCCGGGTCGATCTGCATGATCATCGGTGTCCCAACTGTATCTGGGAATGTTCCCTCCAACTGGTCTAACTCCTGTTGTATCTCGATCAAAATGGAGTCCATATTGGCACTCTGTTCGTACTCTAAGACAACCATGGAATAGTTGTCATACGAGGATGAACTGACATTTTTGATATTGGATGTGGTAGCCATCGCCGCCTCAATTGGTGCGGTCACATCACTCTCCACTTCCTCCGGGCTCGCTCCCATATCAGTCGTCACTACGATCGCGTAGGGCAGACTCATATCCGGCAGCAGATCCGTCGTCATTCTTGTAAAAGATACTACTCCGAGCACAATCACAAGCACCACTGCCACAAGCACAGTGTACGGTTTTTTCACGCTAAACTTGGCAATCACCTTGTATTCCTCCTGCTTTCTCTCTGGTTTCTGACCGACCAGCCGGTCAGTTTCTTTTGCAAGTATACTGCCCTGTACTGCCAAAATCAATACTTTTTTCCTAGTTTAGACTTTTTTTAGAAATATAGAATGCTTTTTCTTATGAAATAAAAAAGGAAGATATGAATCTTCACATCTTCCCTCGTCTCTGATCTGTCTTATTCGTCTTCTTCGTCCTCTTCATCTACGATTGCTGCCGCAGCACCGGATACGGCTGATACCACCGCAATCACCGCTACGATCACAACTAATAAAATCAATATTCCAAAGAAAATAAGAAATCCTGTATCTGTCATATCTTCATCTCCTACTCATATTTCATCATTCAGATTCTTCGCACTGCTAATTCGCAAATGCTCTACACTGCTCAATGCTTGTGCACATTATAACACATCCCTTTTTTAAAAGAAAGTCTCTTTTCGGGTTCTTCGTTCAGGCTCTTTCTTTCAGGATGCAAAAAACATCTCCTGGAATTGTCCCCGGCTGCAGGGGCGTCCATACAGATATCCCTGAATATAGTCCGGCCTGGTATCCTGCACCCGCGCTAATTCCTCTGTCGTCTCAATCCCTTCGACACAGACTGACAGTCCAAGGCTGTGCGCCATCTCCACGATGTGATGCAGCAGCTGATGCTCATATTCGCGTTTTAAGGCTTTTACCATAAAACTGCGGTCGATCTTCACACAGGTCGGCTTCAGATCACACAGGCAGTGAAGGTTCGAGTAGCCGGTTCCGAAATCGTCCAGCGCAAGCTGCACACCGTAGTCTTTGAGAGAATTCCAAAGCTTGGTAAAATGCGGATTGCCGTCGAGATAGCCACTCTCGGTCAGCTCGATGCATACGCTGGACGGTGTGGCGCCACACTCCTCGATGATATTCTTAATATCCGGGAACACCTGGCTTTTTAACACCTGCACATAGGACAGATTGACGTTGACCCGGAAATCCGGCACAAAACGCCGCCACTCCTTGCACGCGATAACCGCCTGATGGAGCACCCATTTCCCCACCGGAATGATCAAGCCCGTCTCCTCGAGGATCGGAATAAATTCCCCGGGTGATGCCATCGTGCCGTCTTCCCTGTGAAAACGCAGTAGTGTCTCCGCTCCGTGCAGATCCTCCTCCCCCGCATTCATAAGCGGCTGGAAATATACCTCAAATCCTTCAAATCCATTTAACGCGGCATGGTACAGTTCACGGTTCAGCTCCCGCTTTTGCATATAATCAAGGTAAGCGTCCATCTCAAACAGCGCGCAGGTATTCTTGCCCCGCTTCTTTGCCTCATTCAGCGCAAATTCCGAGAACTTCATGGCATCGTCATACCCTTTCATCTGCGCATTGTCCACGATCCCGCCGGATACGGTGTAGACTGCCTGGTACTGGTTCTCCTCGACAAACGCCAACAGTTCACGACGGATGGTCCGGTAAAGCTCCCTTGCATCCTCCACGGTTCCTCCAAAGAAATCCACAATGGCAAACTCATCCGCCACAACGCGGAACAGCTGCTGCCCCGGCAGGATACATTTTGCGATGACCTCCGCCGTCTTCTGCAAAATGAAATCGCCGTAGTCCATGCCGTGATTCTCGTTGATGTCCTTGAAATCATCCAGCCCCAGACGCAGCAAAAAGCCCGCCGGGATCTCCGCTGCACACGTCTCAAAACACGCATGCATACTGGATTCTCCGAGCAAGCCGCTCACATTGTCCGCCTTTTGCTTTTTGCCAATTTCATTGATGCACCCCACCAGGAAATGCGCACTGCCGTCCTCATCTAACAGCACTCTTCCGCGGCAGTTGATCCAGATGGGCTTTCCATCACGCCCCAGCCACCGATAATGCAGGTTGTGCGAAAGCTTTTTTCCGGTGCCAAGGAGTTTTAACTCCTCGACCAGCATATCGACATCCTCCGGATACACAAAGTG
>CAVCFM010000390.1:25051-42404 GCA_963601305.1 bacterium
GTTATGGTTCTCCAGCACATCCGTAAACTGCTCTCCCGGCAGTCGAAAACGCTTCATTGCATCCGCAGAAATAAAATAATAATCCCGCTTAAAATCATAGACATACAGATAATCGTCCATGCAAGGTCCAAATAGCCCCACGATACTCCCCAGTTGTTCCACCGTCAGCTGTGAAACCTCCATAATACCGCCTCCAATCAGTACCAATTCACTATTTTAGTGTACTGATTTCGGGGGCAAATGTCAACCTTTTACACTTCCCAGTGCGACACCCTGCACGATGTGTTTGGAGAGGATCAAGTATACGACAATGACCGGGAATATCGAGAATGCGATCATGACATAAACCTGACCCATATCAAATTTCAGGAAATCTGCCGCACGCAGCTGTGCGATCAGGATTGGCAGGGTTTTCTTTTTGTCGTCATGTAAGATCAATGCCGGGATGAAGTAGTTGTTCCAGCTGCTCACAAATGTGAATATCGCCTGCACGGCAATCGCCGGCTTCATCAGCGGGAGTACGATATTGTTAAATGTGCGGAACTCCCCGGAACCGTCAATCCGCGCTGCCTCGATCAACGACAACGGCAGCGAGCTCTCCATGTACTGTTTCATATAGAAAAATGTGACCGGCGCCGCGATCGTCGGCACGATCAACGGGATAAAGGAATCTTCCAGCTTCATTTTACCGACTAACTGCACGAATCCCAGTGCCGTCACCTGCGTCGGTATCATCATGATCATTAAGATGAACGGATAGATGAACTTCTTCATCTTAAACTCATAAGCGTGGATCGCATAGGCTGTCATGGTTGAAAAGTATACCGATAACGCTGCACTTAAAGTTGCTACGATAATACTATTTATCATACCGCTCCACACCGGAAGAGTTCCCGCCAGAAGATTTTTCCAATTTGTCAGAAGGTATGTGCTCGGCACAAGCGTAAATCCCGCCTGCATCTGTCCATTCGACCTCGTCGCATTGACAAACAACAGATAAAACCAGAACAGACAGAAAAATGTGATGATCACAAGCACCACATATGCAATTGTTCTTCTTGTATGGACTCCCAGTCCTTTACGTGTGTTTTTCGTTTCCATACAGCTCACCCCTTCCTCTTGTCATTGCCGGTTACCTTAAATACGACAAGGCTTAAAATACCGGTAATTATGAACAGTAACACGGACAGTGCACCTGCCATACCATAATTCTTACTGTACAAATGCTTATTCAGGAACATGATCAGTGTCATGGAAGAACGCATCGGATCTCCAGTTCCATTTGTCAGGATCTGCGGTACATCAAACAGCTGCAATCCACCGATCAGGGAGGTGATCAGCACATACACAAGGATCGGGCGGAGTAACGGCAGTGTGATCTTAAAAAATACCTGCATGGATGTGGCTCCATCCACCTCCGCTGCCTCAAACAGGGACGTGTCAATTCCCATCATACCCGCCATCAGAAGGATCGTGGTATTTCCGAACCACATCAGGCAGTTCATAAATGCGATCAACCCTCTGGTACTTCCCACATGGGATAAAAACTTGTACGGCGTGTCGATAAATCCAATCTGCATCAGGAGTGCATTGATCGGTCCTCCATCTGAAAACAGTGTAAAGAACAACATCGCAAACGCGGATGCCATGATCAGGTTCGGAAGGTAGATGACGGTCTTAAAAAATCTCTGTCCCTTTAACTTTAAGCTCACGTCCGAAAACCATGCGCCTAAAAGCAGTGACAAAAATATCTGTGGTATAAAGCACATCACCCACATCACAATTGTGTTTTTTGCATAAACCCAGATATCGCCATCGGCAAACAGCTTTTTGTAATTTGCCAGTCCGACAAAGTTCGGTCCGATCTGGTTTAATCCGGACAGATAATTTTCAAAAAAACTGTTGTAGATCGTCGTTGCCATCGGAATCAGCTGAAATACAACATATACAATGATAAATGGCAGCAAAAAGATATAGCCCCACTTCTGGTACCTTACAGCTCCTGACTTCTTTTTCATAGCACTCCCCCCTTTTGATACAATATGAGCCACACCCGCCTCCCATATGGCCGGCAGGCGTGGCTCCTGTCATCTTAGCTCATATACTTGTCGTTTCCGATCAGTGAGTCAGCTCCGGATATTTCTCCTCAACTGCCTTGTAGAATAATTCTAACGCTTCGTCTAAGGTTGCACTTCCCTCGAAGTAGTTTTTCATTGCATTCTGGAACTCTTCGTTGCAGCCCTGGTCGTATGCGGAAAGATTGCTTAAGTCCAGTTTCTCAACGCCTGCGCAGTACATTGCAAGTGGATTCTGTCCACCTAATACTGCACTCTGATAGCTGGTATCCTCTGCCATCTCGTTCATTGCAGTCTTGTTGTTTACAAAGTCATCATCTGCCGTTACGATTTCCTTCATTGTGTCGGCATTGGTGGTCAACTGAAGCATGATATCCTTTACAAGGTCTGCATTATCGGTTCCTGTTGCTGCACAGATCCAGGTACCGCCCCAGAAGAAGCCCTGAGGTCCTTCGGTTGCGCCCCACTCACCAAGGTTTGCAAGACTGCCCTCATCATCAGCTGCCATACAGAAGTTAATCAGCCAAGCCGGTCCAAAGTAACTGAATACCTTGCCGTCCGGATAAAAACCTTTCTTCCAGTCATCGCTCCAGAGTTCTGAAGTACCTGTCTCACCGGCATCCACTAATTTCTTGGAATCATCCACCCATTTCATGATGTTGTCGTCAATGTTGATCTTGCCATCAACTACCCATTTTGAGGTAACATTATTGGAATATACACGGTATGTGTCATTGACTGAGGATGTAACACTATATCCTGCTGCTTTTAACTTCTCTGCCGTGTCATTAAAGGTATCCCAGTCTTTTACATACTCCTGTACGTCTGCCGGGTCATCGGAGCCAAGCACTTCCTTGGCAGCTTCACGGTTATAGAACAACACACCCGGGCAGCCCTGCCATGATACGCCTTTTAACACGCCATTGGAATCTGTCACGATATCTTTGGTGTACTGATACTGGTCAGCCAGATCGGCATCGGTAATGCCAAGGTCTGCAACTGGCATTGTGTAATCAGTATCTACATACTTTAATGCATAGTCCGCTTCCACAAGGAACAGATCGATCTTATCGTCCGCTGCTGCGTCTGCCTGTTTTAACAGTGCTGCATCCAGATTGTTCTGATATGCGTTGTCATCACTTGGTGTAATGTTCCATTTTACTGTCACATCGCCGATGGTTCCTGTGGTTCCATCCACCTCGGTATATCCCGGATAGTGGTCGGTCAGACGGGACTTGAACTCCTCGTTCCAGCAGTAGATGTTGAGCACCTTACCCTCCTCACCGGATGCCACTTCTGTCTGTCCGGCATCAGATGCCTCTGTCGTCACGCTGGTTTCTGCAGTATTTCCTGCATTTGCATCTGTTGTTGCATCAGAACTTGCTTCTGAGTTACCGGATGAACCACATCCAGCCACCATACTGGCTACCATAGCTGCGCACAACATTGTACTAACGATTTTCTTCTTCATTTAAAAACCCTCCTCCTTAATATTGCGGTCTTATGACCTGTTTTTGTGAAAAGCCTTCCCGGCACGTCCCGTGTTCATTTCTGCAAAAATGATGACTACTCATTTGGATTGAGTTTTCCTACGGATTGACCCGGTACTAAGCTTCCCTCTATAACGACTCTCTCAACGAGAGTTGTTCGCGGTTTCTCGATGGTACCAATCAGCCTTATGGCTGCCTCTGTTCCGATCAGGTCCGTATTCTGGTGGATTGTGGTCAGCTTCGGATGTAACAGCTGTGACATCCGCGTCCCGTCATATCCCGCCACGGAAATATCCTTTGGAATCTTAAGTCCCATCTCAATGATAACATTCCTTCCGCCAATCAGTGACGTATCATCCGGATAGATAATACAGGTCGGCGGATCCTGCAAATTCAATAACTCCTTTGTCTGCTTTGCGGCTTCCTTTGTCTCAAGGTAGTTCGCCATTCGAATGTATGAATCCGGCACCTCAAGTCCCAGTTCATCCATCGTCCGGTAAAAGCTCGCCAAACGATCTTTGGTTACCGTAGAACCATGCTGCCCATGGATATATGCAATCTTGCGATGTCCCTGTCCGTAAATATATCTCACGAGATCTTCCATCCCCTGGATATTGTTCGAACTCACCGCGGTGCAATTATGATGCACATAGTCGATGGTCACCACCGGCAGATCACTATTCATCAGCTCCATGACATCCGGGTCGTTAAAATCAGCACAGACAATTGCGACGCCTTCGAAATTGCGATATCTGCAATGTTCGTAGTAAGACATCCTGCGGTTTTCAAAACAGGTGTTGATAAATGTGATATCGTATCCCTGTTTCTCTGCCTGAACTTTCAGACCATTCAGCACACCCGAAAAATATTCGTGTGTCAGACCGCTTCCAGCCTCCTCCTCGAAGAGGACTCCTATATTATAGGAACGATTGGTCTTCAGTGCCCGGGCCGCTGCGTTTGGAAAATATCCCAGCGCCTCAGCGGTTTTTCTGATACGGCTCTTTGTCTCTTCACTGATATCTTTTTGATCATTCAGCGCCTTGCTTACGGTTGCTACTGATACACCGCACTCTTTGGCAATTGTCTTTAAAGATACCATGAATCCTCCATTTGTTAAAAGTCACTTAATCGTTTTCGTGCTTTTACTATATGCCAGTTTGACGGAAAATGCAACCCACTTTTTGTCATTTCGTCGAGTTATACACTTTTCACGTGCTGTTTTTGTGCAATATTGCACAACTATTTTTCCTGTTTTCCTATTATATATTGATATCCGTATACGTTTTCGTACTTTCTACCCGTTTTCGCAGCGAAACCTTTTTGTTTCTTTCTCCTATAAATTTTCTGATTTTTTTGTTCATTATGCCGTTTTTCCTAAATATACGGCAATTCGAGTTGATTTTTCCTCAAATCAAAGCTATACTTTATCTCAGGAGTTCTCAACTTAATCGTTTTCGTAGTGTTGTATAAAATAGTTTAGTTATTCATAAAACAAATGGAGGTCATCCTATGAAATTCGGTTATTTTGATGATGCCAGCAAAGAATATGTCATCACTTCCCCAAAAACGCCGCTTCCCTGGATCAATTATCTGGGCTCTAATGATTTCTTTTCTCTGATTTCAAACACCTGCGGCGGTTACAGCTTTTACAAGGACGCAAAGCTTCTGCGCCTCACCCGTTATCGCTATAACAATGTTCCCTATGACAGCAACGGTCACTACTACTATATCCGGGAGAACGACACGGTCTGGAACCCGGGCTGGATGCCGACCAAGACAGCACTCGACTCCTATGAGTGCCATCACGGCATGGGCTATTCCACCTTCCGCAGTTCCAAGAATCAACTCCGCGCCGAGCTGACCGCGTTTGTCCCTGTGGACGACACCTGTGAGATCAACCGTCTGACACTCACAAATGAGAGTGCGGCTGCCAAAGAGTTCTCTGTTTTTTCCTATGTGGAATTCTGTCTCTGGAATGCCATGGATGATATGACCAACTTCCAGCGCAACTTCTCCACCGGCGAAGTGGAAGTCCACGGCTCTGCCATCTACCACAAGACCGAGTACAGAGAGCGCCGCAACCACTACGCCCTGTTCGGTGTCAACGCCCCTGTGGCAGGTTTTGATACCGACCGCGACTCTTTCCTCGGCGCTTACGGCGAAAATTCAGCGCCGGAAGTCGTGATGTCCGGCACTTCCAAGAATTCCATCGCCAGCGGCTGGGCACCTGTGGGCTCCCACCACTTAAAAGTCACCCTTGCACCGGGCGAATCCAAAACCTTCGTCTTCGTCTTAGGATATATTGAAAACCCGGTGGATGAAAAATGGGTTGGCAGACCGGAGGATGGCGTCATCAACCGCGCACCGGCAAATGCCATGTTAGAGCGATATGACACCACGGAAAAAACAGATGCCGCTCTCGCCCGGTTAAAAGAGTACTGGGATGAGCTGCTCTCCCACTTTACAGTATCCTCCTCCGAGGAGAAGCTCGACCGCATGGTAAATATCTGGCACCAGTATCAGTGTATGGTGACATTTAACATGAGCCGTTCCGCCTCCTACTTCGAGTCCGGCATCGGCCGTGGCATGGGCTTCCGCGACTCCTGTCAGGATTTACTGGGCTTTGTCCATCTGATCCCTGACCGCGCAAGGGAACGCATCCTAGATATCGCCGCCACACAGTTCGAGGACGGAAGCGCCTATCACCAGTACCAGCCATTGACGAAAAAAGGAAACTCTGATATCGGCAGCGGCTTTAACGATGACCCGCTGTGGCTGATTGCCGGCACCGCCGCCTACCTCAAAGAAACCGGAGATTTTTCCATTCTTGATGAGATGACGCCTTATGACAGCGATGCGTCAAAAGCCACGGATTTCATGGAGCACCTGCGCCGCTCCTTCCACTATACGGTAGACCATCTGGGACCTCACGGGTTGCCTCTGATCGGTCGTGCAGACTGGAACGACTGTCTGAACTTAAACTGCTTCTCCACAGAGCCCGGCGAATCGTTCCAGACGTTCGGACCTTCCGAGGGACCGAATGCCGAGTCTGTCTTTATCGCCGGCATGTTCGTCCGCTACGGCAGGGACTATGTGGAGATATGCCGTCACCGCGGCTTAGATGACGAGGCTGCTTTTGCACAAAAAGCCATCGCTGATATGGAGCAGACCGTATTAAAACAGGGCTGGGACGGCGAATGGTTCCTGCGCGCTTACGATCATTACCAGAATAAAATCGGTTCCAGGGAGTGTGAGGAGGGCAAGATTTTCATAGAGCCACAGGGCTTCTGCGTCATGGCAGGCATCGGTCTTAAGGAAGGTAACTGTAAGATGGCAATGGAGTCGGTAGAAAAATATCTGGACACCAAGTATGGTATCGTGCTCTTGCAGCCGGCTTACCACCGCTATCACGTCGAGCTCGGCGAGATTTCTTCCTATCCACCTGGATATAAAGAAAATGCCGGTATTTTCTGCCATAACAATCCGTGGATCTCGATCGCCGAGACAGTCATCGGCCGCGGCGACCGGGCATGGCAGGTATACACCAGAACCTGTCCTGCTTACATCGAGGATATCAGTGAAATCCATCGCACCGAACCGTATGTGTACTCCCAGATGATTGCCGGAAAAGATGCTCCGAACTTCGGTGAGGCGAAAAACAGCTGGCTGACCGGAACCGCTGCATGGACATTCTTAGATGTCTCCCAGTATATTCTCGGCATCCGCCCGGATTATGACGGTCTTCTGATCGACCCGTGTATTCCGGCAAGCCTTGACGGTTTCTCTGCGAAACGTGATTTCCGCGGTGTGACCTATCATATCACAGTCAAAAATCCGAACCATGTGCAGAAAGGTGTTGCGTCGATGATGGTCGATGGTACTGCAATCTCCGGCAACCTGATCCCGCTGCCTCATGGCAGATCCGAGGTACAGGTCGAAGTAGTGATGGGATAACCTTCGCAGCATAGCAAAAACCCCTCCGTGGGAATGTGCTCTTACACACATTCCCACGGAGGGGTTTCATTTTAATCTGATACTTTGTAACTCTGCCGATTAGTTAGCGCTTACAACACCGTTCTCGCAGTCAAGTTCTACATATGCGCTGGATTTTAAGATGCCAAGCGCGTTGGTTGCTCCGATAAGCACCGGAATATCGAGGCTTAAGCCTGCGATTGCCGCATGGCAGCTCTCGTTGTCTGTCTCAACGATCAGACCGGATGCCTGACGCATCTGCTGCATCATATCGTTGTTGGTATCTGCTGCCACAAGGATATCTCCGGCTTTAAAATGCTGTAAATCTTCCTTTGTATGACATACGCAAAGGTTTGCGGATACTTTTTTCTTGTTGACTCCTTTTCCGTTTACAAGGATATGTCCGGCAACCTGAACTTTGATCAGGTTGGTAGTTCCGGATACACCAAGCGGTACACCAGCTGTCAAGACAACGATGTCCCCCTTCTCAATGATGCCTGCTTTTTCTGCTGCATCTACGGCATAATCAAACAGTTCGTCTGCCTCGTTCTTCTCCTCGATCAAAAGCGGATTCACACCCCACTCAAGATTCAGCTGGCGTGCCACTTTCTCAGAAAGGCATGTGCCGATGATCTGGCAGAACGGACGGTATTTGGATACCATACGTGCAGTACGTCCGGATTTGGATACCGTGATGATCGCGGTGGCGTTCAGATCGCCTGCCATTGTACAGGTCGCATGTGAAATCGCGTTGGTCACATCCGGGTTGCTCAAGGTATTTCTCTGTTTGAATCTCTGTCTGTAATTGATATCCTGCTCTGTGCGGACTGCGATGCGCACCATGGTCTTAACCGCTTCGATCGGGTACATTCCGGCAGCGGTCTCGCCGGATAACATGATCGCACTTGTTCCATCGTAGATTGCATTTGCAACGTCGGTTGCCTCTGCACGGGTTGGGCGCGGATGCTTCATCATGGAATCCAACATCTGAGTTGCAGTGATAACGGTCTTGCCCGCATTGCATGTCTTTTTGATGATCATCTTCTGGATAACCGGCACATCCTCAAGCGGGATCTCAACACCCATATCTCCACGGGCCACCATGATACCATCTGCCACGCGCACGATCTCATCGATGTTCTGCACACCCTGCATATTCTCAATCTTGGCGATGATCTTGATATCAGAACCGCCTTTTTCCTCTAAAATCTTACGGATCTCAAGCACATCGTCTGCGGTGCGGACAAAGGATGCTGCGATAAAATCGTAGTCATTCTCCACACCAAACACGATATCTCCGTAATCCTTCTCGCTGATATACGGCATTGTCAGCTCTACGTTTGGCACGTTCACGCCCTTCTTGTTGGAAACCACACCGCCATTTAACACACGGCAGACGATATCCATCGGAATCTTGCCCTCTTTGTCAGCTTTTCCACCGGATACCGGACGCACTTCCGTAACTTCCATGCCGATCAGACCGTCGTCGATCAGGATGTGGTCACCCGGTTTTACATCATTTGCGAGTTCCTTGTAGGTAATTGCCACACGGGTGTTATCTCCCATGATGTCCTCAGAAGTAAGAGTAAATGTCTGTCCATCCTTCAACTCTTCCTTACCGTTTGTAAATTCTTTGAGACGGATCTCCGGTCCCTTGGTATCAAGCAGTGCTGCCACCGGACGGTTTAACTCCTTGCGCAGTTTCTTTAACATCTTAACGCGGCCAAGCTGCTCGTCATGTGGTCCATGGGAAAAATTAAATCTTGCGACATTCATGCCCTCCTCGATCAGGCTTCTCATCACATTTTCATCATCCGTTGATGGTCCTAAAGTACATACAATCTTAGTTTTTCTGAACATAAATTACTCCTTTACTCTGTTACTCTTTTAACAATCTTTATACATTATTATGAGCCATTTTTAACGAATTAAAAATGGCTCTTTTATGTCTATTATACTGCGGCTCTACTTCGTGATCATAGTGCCCATTCCACCGGTCACTGACTCCGCATCTTTATGCAATTTGGTGATCAGCGCGGAACGGATCGCGGAATCGCCGATAAAATCAACTGCTGCCTCAATCTTCGGCAACATGTCTCCCTCGCCAAACTGCCCTTGTCTCATGTATTCTCTGGCTTCTGCCACCGTCATCGCTGAGAGCGGCTTCTCGCTGTCCGTGCCAAAATCAAGGCACACATTGTCCACACTCGTAAGTATGATCAGGCGGTCGGCATCCAAAAGTTCTGCGAGCTTGCCAGCTGCTAAATCCTTCTCGATCACGGCGCTCGCACCCTTTAGGCGGTTGTCCTGTGCCAGAACCGGAATTCCTCCGCCTCCGCAGGCTACCACAACCTGATCCGCATCGATCAGCGCGCGGATCGCGTCAATCTCCACGATGTCCACCGGCTTTGGTGCTGCAACGATACGGCGGTAACCGTCCTTCACCTGCACCACATGGTTGCCTTTTTTCTCTTCCGCCTCGGCTTCCTCTTCCGTCATCACACGTCCGATGATCTTGCTCGGCTTATAAAAAGCCTCGTCATACGGGTCGACAACCACCTGTGTCAAAATCGTGGACACAGGCTTGAAGATGCCTCTGTTTAAAAGTTCTGCGCGGATCGCATTCTGTAGATCGTATCCGATATAGCCCTGGCTCATCGCTGAGCAGACCGACATCGGCGTAGCCGTATATTCCGGATATAATCTGCAAAATTCATTCATCGCAGTGTGTATCATTCCTACCTGCGGACCGTTGCTGTGTGTAATCACAACCTGGTAATCATCGCGGATAAAATCAACGACTGCCTTGGCTGTCCGCTTTGTTGCTTCCATCTGCTCCGGCAGCGTGGTACCAAGTGCCTCGTGCCCGAGTGCAATCACAATTTTTTTCTTCTTCATAATGGCTCGTCTCCTGCTTCTCGCTTTTTCACATTTTATCACGAACCTCTTCCTCTGGCAACACCAAAGAATCGACAAGTGCCCAGATTTCATCACGCCCCTGCTTCGTCTCAGCAGAAAACGGGATAATGGTCGTCCCCGGCTCCACGCCGAGTCCCACACGGATTGCTTTTACCTGTTTCTGGATCTGGCTCCGCTTGATCTTGTCTAACTTGGTAGCGATGATGATCGGAGCATATCCCTGATATACCATCCAGTCATACATCATCTTGTCGTTGGCAGAAGGGTCATGCCGGATGTCGATCAGAAGGAACACCGCTTTTAACCGCTTGGAGGTCTGCAGATAATTCTCTATCATCTTGCCCCACTTCTTCTTGACTTCCTCCGATACCTTCGCATATCCGTATCCCGGCAGATCCACCAGATACATGGCATCGTTGATGTTATAAAAATTGATGGTCTGTGTCTTGCCCGGCTGTGCAGAGGTGCGTGCTAATGATTTGCGGTTCATCAGTGCATTGATCAGCGATGACTTGCCCACATTGGACTTTCCTGCAAATGCCACCTCATTATATGGGTTGTCCGGAATCTTACTCGTAATTCCACAGACGGTTTCTAAGTTCACACTCTTGATTACCATGTATCCTCCTAATCTGTTGCTGCTTTTTGTGCTGCCATCTTCATGCCTGCCAAGCTATTACTGCCGCACAAAAGCAATGTCTAACACCTGTTCTAAGTGTTCCACGAACCGGATCTCCAGTCCTTTTTTTATCTCATCCGATATCTCTTCGATGTCTTTCTCGTTTTTCTTCGGCACACATACGGTCTTAATCCCCGCATTTTTCGCGGCGAGGATCTTCTCCTTGAGCCCGCCGATCGGCAGCACTCTGCCCCGCAGTGTGATCTCACCGGTCATCGCCACATCGGCGCGCACCGGAATTCCCGTGATGGCTGATAACATTGCTGTCGCCATGGTGATTCCCGCGGAAGGTCCATCCTTCGGAACTGCGCCCTCCGGAATATGGATGTGGATGTCGTGCTCCTTAAAAAACTTCTTCGGAATATCGTACTTGTCGCTGACAGAACGGATATAGCTGATCCCCGCCTGCGCAGACTCTTTCATCACATCGCCAAGCTGTCCGGTCAGCTGGAATTCTCCTTTGCCCGGCATCACATTGACTTCTATCTCTAAGGTATCGCCGCCCACACTGGTCCATGCCAGACCACGGACGATTCCCACCTCATCGGTCTGATTTTTCCCGTCGAAGCTGTATTTTTCTTTTCCGAGGAATTTTTCCAGATTCTGGTTTGTGACCTTTACCTTTTTCTTATCTCCCTCGTACACAGCTCTCGCCGCTTTGCGGCAGATTTCGCCGATCCTGCGCTCCAATCCGCGCACGCCAGCCTCCCTGGTATAGCCCCGGATTATTTTTTCAAGAGCGCCGTCGCTGATGCTAAGCTGCTCCGGCTTCAGCCCGTTGCGGGTTATCTGCTTTGCGATCAGATGCTCCCTTGCAATGTGGAACTTCTCGTTCTCCGTGTAGCTGGTGACCTCGATCAACTCCATACGGTCTAAAAGCGGTCTCGGGATATCCTGCACGGAATTGGCTGTGGCGATAAACAGCACCTCTGACAAGTCGATCGGCACCTCCACATAGTGGTCGCGGAACTTGTGGTTCTGTTCCGAGTCGAGCACCTCAAGCAGCGCGGATGCGGTATCGCCCTTGTAATCGCTGCTCATCTTATCGATCTCATCCAACAGCATCAGTGGATTTTTTACACCTGCGCTGCGCAAACCGTTCACGATCCGTCCCGGCATTGCGCCGACGTAAGTCTTTCTGTGTCCGCGGATCTCCGCCTCATCCCGCACGCCGCCAAGGCTGATGCGGACATATTTTTTCTCCAATGCCCTTGCGACAGAACGCGCGATACTCGTCTTACCGGTTCCCGGCGGTCCCACCAGACAGATGATCGGGCTCTCGCCCTTGCCGGTCAGATTGCGCACTGCCAAAAACTCTAACATGCGCTCCTTGACCTTCTCCAATCCATAGTGGTCGGCATCGAGCACTGCGGCAGCATTTTTTAAATCCTGATTATCCTTGGACGCCTTATTCCACGGAAGTTCTAACAATGTCTCGATATAACCTCGCGACACCGCACTCTCCGAGGAGCTGGAATTGATGTTCTTGAAACGCTCAATCTCCTTTTTGATGCGGTCTTTGACCTCCTGGTCGGCATCAAGCTTTTTGACAGCATCCATAAATGCGTCGACTTCCGACTCGGTGTTGTCCTCGCCGAGCTCCTCGCGGATCAGCTTCATCTGTTCCCGCAGAATGTATTCCTTCTGATTGCGGTCCACACGCTCTTTGACTTTCGCCTGAAATTCATTTTTGATCGCCGTGATCTCGATTTCTTTTAACAGCAGTGCCATGAGTACCTCATAGCGCTCTGTCAACGGAATCGCCTCCAAGATGCGCTGTTTTTCCTCGTAGGGAACCGGAAGGTTATTTGCCACCTGGTCCATCAGCTTATCCAACTCTGTGATCGTGCTGATCTGGCGCAGTAATTCCTTGCCTGCACGGGGGTTTACCGTCTGATATCTGCTGTATGTCTCCTGGATGCTGCGCACCATCGCCGTCTTGGCATCCTCCATCAGTCCCTCGTCCACTTCCTCTGTCAGAGGCGTGATCTCTGCGAGCAGAAATTCCTCTGATCCGGCAAATGTATTTAATTTTGCCCGCTCCTGGCCTTCCACCAGGATGCGGATAATATTATTTTGTAATTTGATTACCTGCTTCACTTCCGCGACGACACCGATCTCAAACAGGTCCTCCGTCCCCGGATTCTCCTGCTCCACATCTTTTTGTGTCACCAGAAAAATCTTCTGGGACTCCATCATACAGCGCTCTATCGCTTTGATGGACTTCTCCCGGCTGATATCAAAATGGGCGATCATGCCCGGCAGAATTACCATTCCGCGGAGTGCCACTGCAGGCATTGTCACGATTAATGTATCCAATCTATGCCTCTGTTTTTTCTTCGATTTTCTTAAGTTCCTGTCCCTCGATCGCCATCTTTTCCTCGACTAATTCCCTGGTGATCTGACACTTGGAAATACTCTCGTCGGACGGGATATGATACATCATATCCAATGTCACTGCTTCCATGATCGCACGCAGTCCACGTGCACCGGTCTTGCGCTCTAAGGCTTTGTCCGCGATTGCCTCTAACGCCTCGCGGTCAAACTCCAAGCCCACACCGTCTAACTCAAACAGCTTCTGATACTGCTTGGTCAGGGCGTTTTTCGGCTCCTGCAAAATACGGATCAATGCTTCGCGGTCTAACATATCCAGAGATACCGTTACCGGCACACGGCCGATAAACTCCGGGATCAGACCGAATTTTACAAAATCCTGCGGCAGCGCATGTTTTAACACGTCGCCGATGTTATATTCATTCTTCGCCTTAATATCTGCGTTAAATCCGATTGCTTTCTGGTCAAGACGGGTCTCGATAATCTTCTCTAATCCGTCAAACGCACCACCGCAGATAAACAGAATGTTCGTCGTATCGATCTGGATCAGCTCCTGCTGTGGATGCTTTCTGCCACCCTGCGGCGGCACGGAGGCAACGGTTCCCTCTAATATCTTAAGGAGTGCCTGCTGTACACCCTCTCCGGATACATCACGGGTGATGGATACGTTCTCAGACTTCTTGGAGATCTTATCAATCTCATCGATATAGATAATACCGTGCTGTGCGCGCTCGATATTGTAATCTGCTGCCTGAATGATCTTAAGCAGAATGTTTTCCACATCCTCACCGACATAACCTGCCTCTGTAAGGGTTGTCGCATCTGCGATCGCAAACGGAACATTCAGTACTCTTGCCAGGGTCTGTGCCAGAAGGGTCTTACCTGAACCAGTCGGTCCGAGCATTAAGATATTGCTCTTCTGTAATTCGACACCTAAGTCATCCCCAGCCATAATGCGCTTGTAGTGGTTGTATACTGCTACGGACAACACCTTTTTTGCCTGGTCCTGTCCGATGACATACTCATCCAAAAAAGCTTTCAGTTCTTCCGGTTTTAAAAGGTTGATCTGCTCGGTCTCATCGTAATCCGCTGCAGTATCTTCCTCCTCTAACTCTTCCTCTATGATCTCAGCGCAGATATCAATACAGTTGTCACAGATATATGCATCACTGCCCACCGGTCCTGCAATCAGCTTGCGAACCTGATCCTGCGTCTTTCCGCAAAAGGAACAACGGATTCTATCGTCATTTCTTCCTGCCATCTTCTACTTCTCCATGTCTTATTTTCTTACAATTACATCGTCAATCAGGCCATATGCCTTTGCTTCCTCAGCGGACATATAATAGTCACGCTCGGTATCTGCCGCAATCACATCGTATGGTTTTCCGGTGTTTGCAGCAAGGATCTCGTTTAATTTTTTCTTGGTCTTTAAGATATTCTCTGCTGCGATCTGGATCTCGGTTGCCTGACCTTTTGCTCCGCCGGAAGGCTGATGGATCATCACCTCAGCATTTGGAAGCGCATAGCGTTTGCCCTTTGCTCCGCCTGCCAGTAAAAATGCACCCATGCTGGCTGCAAGACCGATACAGATGGTGGAAACATCACACTTGATGTACTGCATGGTATCGTAAATTGCCATACCAGCTGTCACCATACCGCCCGGTGAATTGATGTATAACTGAATGTCCTTGCCCGGATCTTCGGACTCTAAGAAAAGCAACTGTGCCACAACAAGGCTTGCAGTTGTCTCGTTTACCTCTTCTCCAAGGAATATGATTCTGTCTTTTAATAAGCGGGAGTAAATATCATAATTGCGCTCTCCTCTGCTGGTCTGTTCTACGACATAAGGTACTAAACTCATAGCAAATTCCTCCATTTTATAGTTTTTTTAGAAATACTTATATGCTTAAACAGACCGGCCCAAATGAGCCAGTCTGCCTGTATTGCTTACCTGATAGCAAAGAATATGAAATCTTATTCTTCTGCTGCTTTCTCTTCAGCCTCTTTTTCTTTCTTTGTCTTAGCTTTCGCTCTCTCTTTTACGTTCTCCATGATCAGGTCAACTGCCTTTGTCACAGCGAGATCTCTCTTCATGGATTCCTTCTCAGCATCGCCCATGTAGGATTTCAGCTTATCAGCTTCCATACCGTATGCAGCTGCCATCTTCTCTACCTCTGCATCGATCTCCTCATCGGTAACTTCGATGTTCTCGTCTTTTGCGATCTGCTCTAATACCAGGCTGCTCTTGATGCGTGTCTCAGCTTCCGGGCGAACCTGCTCTTTTAACTTGTCAAGTGTCAGACCGGAGAACTGCATATACTGCTCCATGGAAAGTCCGCTCTGTGCAATTCTCTGTGCAAACTCATTGATCATGTTCTCGCACTGAGTCTCAAGCATTGCCTCCGGGATCTCCATTGTGGACTTGTCAATGATCTTCTGGATTGCCTCGTCCTCTTTGGTGCGCTTTGCTTCGTTCTCTTTCTTCTCAGCTAAGTTCTTCTTTAAGTCTTCTTTGTACTCAGCTAAGGTATCGAACTCAGATACATCCTGTGCGAACTCATCGTCTAACTCAGGAAGCTCTTTTGCCTTGATCTCGTTGATCTTAACTTTGAACATTGCAGGCTTGCCAGCAAGCTCTGCTGCCTGATACTGCTCTGGGAATGTTACGTTGACCTCAACCTCATCACCAACATTCTTGCCTACTAACTGATCCTCGAATGTATCGATGAATGAGTGGGAACCGATCTCTAACGGATGATTCTCGCCCTTGCCGCCCTCAAATGCAACGCCATCAACGAATCCCTCGAAGTCGATCACTGCTGTATCACCGTTTGCTACGGCTCTGTCTGTTACGGATACGGTTCTTGCATTGTTGTTGCGCTCTTTCTCTAAAGCTTCCTCAACTTCTTCGTCGGATACGGATGTATCAATCTTAGTTACCTGAACGCCTAAGTATTTACCAAGCTTTACTTCTGGTCTTACAGCAACTTCTGCTGTGAAAATGAATGGCTTACCGGACTCAATCTGTACTACCTCAACGGTCGGTCTGGAAACGATATCAATACCGCTCTCATCTACTGCTGCCGGATAGTTCTCCTGGATCAGAGTATTTGCTGCATCTTCATAGAAAACAGCTGTTCCATACATCTTCTCAATCATCTGTCTCGGAACTTTACCTTTACGGAAACCAGGAATGCTGATGCTTCCTTTCTGTTTCATGTAAGCTTCCTGGATTGCTTTCTCAACTGCTGCTGCTTCTACCTCGATGGTAAGCTTTGCCATATTCTTTTCTAAATTTTCTACCTGTACACTCATTCTGATGATTTCCTCCTTCAATATATATAAAATCCATGTACATTATCCGTATCACCCTGTGTTCCGCTCGCTGTGCCTACAAAAAGGGCATACTACGACTATCACAGTCATTTTAGGATTATATCACACTGATTGTGAAAATACTAGCCTTTTTTTCCAGAAATATCGGGTTTTCCGCTAATTTCTGCCCCTGTTGCTCTTATTTATTTTAGATATTGTCTTAAATTTTTTCTCCTTCTGGGAAAGATAATTGGTCTTTCCTGCTGCATAATCCGCTTCTGTACGCAGTTTTTGGTAAGATCTCAGCCTCGCCTCATCAAGTTCTCCGCAATCGATCGCAGCACGCACAGCACATCCCGGTTCCCCGTTATGTCTGCAATCTGCGAAACGGCACCCGGCTGTAATTTCCTCGATATCTGAAAATGCCCGATCCACTCCCTCTGCCACATCCCACATGCCAAGTTCGCGCATTCCGGGGGTGTCAATCACGATCCCACCGTTTTTAAGCAGCAAAAGTTCGCGGTGCGTCGTCGTATGACGGCCCTTATCGTCATCACGCAGTCCATTTG
>CAVCFM010000391.1:0-2209 GCA_963601305.1 bacterium
GCGGCGTCAAGCAGGGATGGCAGACCGTCCTTCGCTCGAAAAATATCTACGGACCGTATGAAGAAAAAATTGTGATGAGACAGGGGAACAGCACCGTCAATGGACCTCATCAGGGAGCACTTGTGGATACGGTAAATGGGGATGAATGGTTTTTGCATTTCCAGGACCGCGGGATGTACGGACGCATTATGCATATGCAGCCGGTTGTCTGGGAGGAGGACTGGCCGGTGATTGGCGTGAATGCAAAGGATGGCTGCGGCGAGCCTGTCATGGTATGTAAAAAACCAGACACCGGAGTCGTAGAGGAGCCTTGCTATCTGGAGGCGAGCGATGATTTTGAAAAGCCAGAGTTAAACCTGATGTGGCAGTGGCTTGGAAATCCGAAGGATTCCTTTTATTCCCTGACAGAAAAACCGGGCACGCTGCGCTTATACTGTGTGAACCCATCGGGAAAAGAGGATGCCATTCTCTGGGAGGAGGCAAATGTATTAACCCAGAAACTGGTGTGCCCATTTTTTACCGCCGAGACAAAGCTTGTGTTAGATGGTCTCGTTGAGGGAACGCAGGCAGGCATGACGATGATGGGCGGCGATTACGCGTATCTTGGTGTCCGCGTTGTAAAGGGAAGCAAGATGCTTGTCCTTAGTGTTTCCTCAGATACCGATGAGGGAAAACAGGAGAAGAGCGCGACTTTGGAAGTGCTGCCGGAGACACAGGAGGCGGTTTATCTGCGCTTTGTGATGGAGGAGGGCGGAAATGGCGTATCCTTCCGCATGTTCTACTCCCTGGATGGAACGAATTACAAAGAGGAAGGAACCCATTCACACTTTATGCCGTCTGACCACACCTGGGTTGGCGCAAAGATCGGTCTTTTTGCAAACACACTCGGCAAAGCGGAACAGGGCGGTTACGGTGACTTTTCCTATATTCATGTAGAGGCGATTTCATAAAAGGAGAAGAAAAGAATGAACTTACAGCAGGCGATTGAGGAAAAAAATCTGCAGGAAGTAATGCGTATTTTGACGGAAGACCCACCGGTCATCGATGAAAAGACGGCTGATGGGATCCCGCTGTGCCTGTACGCGGCGTGGAAGGGAAATTTTGCAATTGTAAAATACATCGTGGAATACTCGAGGGCGAGTATGAATACGGTGGACGATGCGAACCGCACGATCCTTCACTATGCTGCCATGGCGGGGGATGTGGAGATGAACCGCTATCTTGTGGAGCGGGTCGGAATGGACATCACGGCGGGAGATGTGAATCTCATTACTCCGTATCAGCTTGCATTTGAGGCGGGAAATGAAGCACTTCTTTCCTATTATAAAGAGCAGGTCGGTGCAGCTTACGAGGACATGTACCACAACCCGATCCGCACCGGAATGTTCCCGGATCCGTCGATTGTCCGCGTGGGAGAAGATTATTATATGGTAAATTCCTCGTTTATCTTTTTCCCATGTATTCCGGTGTCACATTCAAAGGATCTGGTGCACTGGGAGATCATCGGCCATGCGATCACCAATCCCGATTGGGCGATGCTCGACGACCTGGAGGGCGGACGAGGTTACTGGGCGCCGGATATCTCCTATGATAACGGGCGTTTTTATATCACGGCGACTTACCGGCTGAACGATACCGGAACGGTGTACCGCAAACAGATCGTGGTTTCCTCGGAGAGACCGGAGGGACCTTACAGCAAGCCGGCAATCATCGATGAGGATGGGATCGACCCGTCCATCTTCCACGAGGACGGCAGACATTATATGCTGTTAAACCGCGGAGCGCGTATCTTTGAGCTGAGTGAGGACTGTACCAGACAGATTTCAGAGGCGACGCTCCTCTATTACGGGGCACAAAAACGGGCGCCGGAGGGACCGCATCTCTTAAAGAAAGACGGCTATTATTACCTGTTTTTAGCGGAGGGAGGCACGGGCCCCGGACACCGCATCTCAGTTGCGAGGAGCCGGACGTTGTTTGGAAACTATGAGCCGTGTCCCTACAATCCGATCATGCGCCAGATGGATGAAAAGGCGGGGATCCAGCGGTGCGGCCACGGAAAACCGGTGTGCACCCAAAATGGGGAGTGGTATATGGTGTATCTCTGTGGTAGAATGATTGGAGATGGCTACAGCATCTTAGGCAGAGAGACCGCCTTGGACCCAATCCGCTGGACCTCGGATGGATGGCCGATCGTCAATGAGCGCAAGGG
>CAVCFM010000392.1:0-8880 GCA_963601305.1 bacterium
GGGTTACAGGATCTGTGCGTATCCAGAACATCCTTCAGTTGGGGAATTCCGGTAGATTTTGACCCGAAGCATGTTGTGTATGTATGGCTGGATGCCCTCACAAACTATATCACCAAGATTGGCTACGATGCAGATGGCAACTCCAGTGAGCTGTTCAAGAAAAACTGGCCGGCAGACCTGCATCTGATCGGAAAAGACATCGTGCGTTTCCACACGATTTACTGGCCGATTTTCCTGATGGCGCTTGATCTGCCGCTTCCGAAGCAGGTATTTGGTCATCCGTGGCTGTTACAGGGCGGCGATAAGATGAGTAAATCCAAGGGTAACGTCATTTATGCCGATGATATGGTAGATCTGTTTGGCGTGGATGCGACCCGTTACTTCGTACTGCATGAGATGCCGTTTGAGAATGATGGAATCATCACCTGGGAGCTGGTAGTGGAGCGTTTCAACTCTGATCTGGCAAATATCCTTGGAAACCTGGTAAACCGTACTGTATCCATGAGCAACAAATATTTTGGCGGCGTGGTTAAGAGCACAGGTGTGACTGAGGATGTGGACGCTGATCTGAAGGCAGTCGTAACCGGAGCGAGAGATAAGATTTCTGCAAAGATGGCAGATTTACGTGTGGCAGATGCCATCACAGAGGTATTTAATATCTTCCGTCGCTGCAACAAATATATTGATGAGACAGAGCCATGGGTACTGGCAAAGGATGAGGCAAAGGCAGATCGTCTTGCAGAAGTATTATACAATCTGGTAGAGTCCATCACCATCGCTGCGTCCTTGCTAGAGAGCTTTTTACCGGAGACCGCAGAGAAGATTGCAGCCCAGCTTTCCACAGCGCTGCGCAGCTATGACGAGCTGAACCAGTTCGGTCTTTATGAGAGCGGCAAAAAGGTAGTGGAGAAGCCGGAAATCTTATTTGCACGTCTCGATGTAAAAGAGGTTATGCCGAAGGTAGAGGCAATTCAGGAGGCTCAGAAGAAGGAATTCGAGGCTGAGCAGCGTGCACTTGGCGAGGAGGTACCGCAGGAGGGCGCGTCCGACGAGGCAGTTATCGACATTGAGCCGAAGGAAGAAATTGCTTACGATGACTTTATGAAAATGCAGTTCCAGGTAGGCGAGATCATCGCATGTGAGGCAGTGGAGAAATCCAAAAAGCTTTTGTGCTCCCAGGTAAAGATCGGAAGCCAGGTAAAACAGATTGTCTCTGGAATCCGTAAATATTATACACCGGAAGAGATGGTGGGTAAAAAAGTCATGGTATTAGTGAACTTAAAACCGGCAAAATTGGCAGGTGTCCTCTCCGAGGGAATGTTATTATGTGCAGAAGATGCAGAGGGTAATCTGGCACTTATGACACCGGAAAAACCAATGCCAAGTGGAGCAGAAATATGCTAAGAGATAAGAGAAAGGTGCAGGAAATCCTGCCCTTTCTTTGTATTGGGGTAGTTGCAGTCCTCTGGCATGCCATATTGTCACTGTCGGTAGGAGACGATATGGTTTATTTTAAGACGTTGCTGGATGGCAGGAGTATCTGGCAGATTTTAGCGCATCGCTATCAGACATGGTCCTCAAGGCTTGGAATAGAGTTTGTACTGATTCCGCTTGTACATGCGACCATTTTGTGGCGGGTTCTGGATACGCTGGTGTTTGCATCGATTCCTGTGCTTTTTGACCGATTGTTGGAGGCGGATTTGGGACTTCGCCGATGGATTGCAGGATTTACGCTGCTATATCCGTTCTCAGACATGATGTCCGCGGGGTGGATATCTACGACGACCAATTACCTGTGGCCGCTGTGGTGCGTGCTGTTTTTGTGTCTTCAACTAAAAAAGATGGCAGATGGGAAGCGGATTCACTGGTACGAGATGGCAGGTGGAATTGCGGCATGTGTCTATGCGGCGAGCCAGGAACAGGTGGCGGCATTGTTGCTTATGATATTTGCAATGGCAGTGGTATACCAGTGCAGGAGGAAGCATTTCCGGAATCCATATCTGTATGTGCTTCTGGCAATTGATATCATCTGGTTTGCAGTGATTCTCTTGTGTCCGGGCAACGGAGTCCGCAGGGGACAGGAAATTGCCGGGCGCATGCCGGAATTTGCAGATTTTTCCTTTGGAGAGAAGCTTTATATGGGGCTGGTAAACACGGAACGGATCTTTATTGCAGATCTGGATCACATTTTTCTTATGACATCGTTGATTCTGGCTGGAATGGTATATCTGAAGACCAGAGATTATAAGAAGACGTTGGGGGCAGGGGTCCCGCTGCTTGTGCTTTTGGGGCAGGCAGTTATCCGGACCAGTCACATCCGTTTTGCCAACATTTTTGTGGTACCAGAGCAGACAACTTCCTGGAATTTTTGTGCACCGGCGACGTATTTCCCAATCATCTTTCTGATACTCTGTGCGGGAGGGATGCTCTGTGCACTTTATCAGTTGATGCAGGGAGATATGGAGCAATATATTTACACGGTGCTGTTACTGGCAACGGGACTGGCAACCTGTGTGGTTATGGGATTTTCGCCGACCATCTATGCATCGGTGAACCGCCCGTATATCTATTTTTATTTTATACTGATTGGTGTTACACTGACGCAGATGAAGCGTATGCAGCCGGTGTTGCAGCGGGAGATTTATGCCACACTGGGAAAACTTGCATTTACAGTGCTTATTGTTCTGGCGCTGGTAAATATTGCGGATGTTACCTGGCTGGCATACCTCATATCTTAAGTACTATAAAGTTTTATAAAAAATGTCCGATGTAACTTTTATAGAGTGGGAACGGATTCCCCGGGGACGGAGAGCTATACTTTTTCATGGAGGAAAAAGATATGGGAACAACGATATGTGGTGCTGGCAGCGGCAGCGAACAGGGTGCGATGGCGGGTACGCTTACCATTAAGAACGTCAACGACGCAAGAGCGCGGGTGGCAGCCCTTAGCACCGGGAAAAAGAAAACGACAAAGCAGTTGAACTACAGCTACCGGGAGATTTCCGGGCAGCTTCTTAGAGCAAAAAAGGCACAGGGGGCATCGTCTGTTCTGACACGGGCAAAGAGCAAGGTGTCAACCTTACAGCGGCTTAGTGCCACCGGACAATATGACAGCAAAGATATGGCGACGGCGCTTGCACATGCCAGGCGCATGGTGCGTTGCGTCCAGTTGAAGGTCCGCAATTTAAGAGAGGAAGAGCGGGAACAGTCGTCGCACCGAGATGAGGGGAATGCGAAAGTCCGGCAGAAGAAGAGCGAGGTAAAGCGTCGTGTGGCGCAAAAGGAAAAAAAGATAGAGCAGAAAGTGCAGATTGAGACGACGCAGGAGATCATTTCCGAAAAGCGCAAGCGTCAGGAAATGATGCAGAAGCGGGCCAGACATCGGGCACAGGAGCGTGGCAAGATCGCAGAGGCAGATATGAAATATATCAAGGCGCTGGCGGATGATGGAAAGTTGCCGTACACCGGAAACAGTTCGGATGCATCCGGTGTCATTATGGATTTAAGCTCGGAGGCAACAGCCCTTTCTATGACGGAGGAGCAGATCGAGGCACAGGTTGAGCAGGAACTGGCGGCCTCCATGGGAGGCGATGTCAGTGATTTTACAACCGGGGCAGATGCCGCTGTCAGTGGAATGAGTACCGGGATGTCCGCCCAGACGGCATCTGTGGGTGCAACGATTGATATTTCCATGTAGAGTCTCTCGGTTTTTTGTGTCATAGAAATTACGTCCTATGACACAAAAAGTGCGCTTATAAAAGTGAAAGAATAAATAGCAGGTGAAAGAATGATATTTGAAACACACGCACATTACGATGATGAGAGATTTGCGGAGGACAGGGAATGGCTGATACCGACTCTTTTCGAAAAAGGAATCGGCTGTATCATTAATGTCGGCGCATCCATAGACACCACAAGGACGACATTACAACTGGCAGAAAAATACGAGTCCATGTATGCAGCAGTCGGCGTGCATCCCAGCGACATCGGGGATCTGAATGAAGAGAGCTTTGCCTGGTTAAGAGAGCAGACAAAGCATCCGAAGACAGTCGCCGTCGGCGAGATCGGGCTGGATTATTATTGGGACAAGGAGCCGGAAGTGCAGGAGCAGCAGCGGGTGTGGTTCCGCAGACAGCTGGCACTGGCAAAAGAGTGCGGACTTCCGGTCATCATTCACTCCAGAGATGCTGCGGAGGATACCATGGAGATTATGCGGGATGCCGCAAAGCAGAGCATCCCGGGCGTTATACACTGTTATTCCTACTCGCCGGAGATGGCAAAGGAGTTTATCAAGCTGGGCTATTATATCGGTGTGGGTGGAGTCGTAACCTTTAAAAATGCGAAAAAGCTAAAGGAGACGGTGCAGCAGATCCCGTTGGAGCGCATCCTCTTGGAGACCGACTGCCCGTATATGGCACCGGAGCCTCACAGGGGAGAGCGCAATGATTCGTCGTACATTCCGTATGTCGTAGAAAAGATTGCGGAATTAAAAGGCATTACCACGGAGGAAGTAGAGCGGGTTACTTACCAGAATGCCGAGACGTTGTTTCACGCGAAGCGCGACAATTCCGGAGTGTCTGCCCAGTAGCGCTTAGGAATATGGTTCATCTGTGCCTTGGTATTGCGCCTTGCATCGATGGCAATATGGTCAAAAAATGTAAGCCACAGTTTGCGGTATTCGGATTCGTTTTCCGAGTACCGTTTTATTTTTTCTAAATCCAAATCTGCCGCATCGGTCAAAAGAAAGCCTTTTGTCGCCTTGTGAACGGCAACTTCCTGATGCGTCTCGTCAAAAATCATAAAATTTTCCTGAGGAAAGCGGTCGGTAAAATGCTCTGCCACATAGGGCAGTACATAATTCTTCGGATGGATTGTGGCAAACAGGACGCCGTTTTCAAGTTCCGAGAACCGGATAAATTCAATATGGTGGTAAGCCTCATTGTTCGTGGCACGGCACAGTTCAAAAATGCGGTAGACACACGGCTCTCCGAGAGAGAGAAGCACCTTCTGCCCGTCGCCGCCTGCTAAGGCTAAGAGGATGGTCTCGTAAATAGCATCTGCTTTATCCATTTTGGTGTCGGAATGGACTTCCCCGGACATTGCAGTCTGATAGATGGATTCATAAAACTGCTGGCCAAAGCGCGTGATCAGTGTGTTGACGACTTTCTGTGTCTTCTCGGGGGAGGGAGTCACGTGGATGTATTCGCAAAAAAGCTCGTAATTGTCCGGCGCTCCGGTCATCAGCCGGATGTTGCGGTGCCCGAGCTTGCTGGCGCAGGCGTCATAGACGCCGCTGAAAATGCCTTCCAAACTATTCTCACATACAAAAATATACATAAAAATCTCCATTTCTGTGGGCTGTGCAGACAATATTGTCAGTGTGTGTAGTCTGTGCAGATATGCGCCAAACATTTCGGATATTGGGTCAGCCCAGATGATAGTCCTGCCGGATAATGGTATTCTGAGACAATGCCATGTCACCGAGGGTCGTGGAATCAAACAGTGACAGCTGCTTGTAGCCGCTCTCACGTATTTCGCGCGGAATCTGTGTGCGGTCTGCCATAAGGTTGGAGCAGATGTAATTCTCATCCATCTTCGTGTGATACATCATATGCCCGGAACAGGTGATAAAGTACAACGCTCTTTTCAACACAACGCCAATCCGCTTCAAATCCGCAAAATCCAGCCGGTTATCGCGTCTGGCTTTCACGATGCGCTCGGCGGATTTGTAGCCGATGCCCGGCACGCGAAGGAGCGTCTGGTAGCTGGCTTTATTGATCTCAACAGGAAAGAATTCTAAGTGGCGCAGCGCCCAGTCGCATTTCGGGTCGAGATAAATGTTAAAATCCGGCCGTTCCTCGGAGAGCAGTTCATCCACTTCGAAGTGGTAGTAGCGCAGCAGCCAGTCTGCCTGGTAGAGGCGGTGTTCCCGAAGGAGCGGTGGGCCGCCCGGCAGAACCGGAAGGCTGGAATTCTCGTTCACATTGACAAACGCGGAATAGAAGACCCGCTTTAAGGAAAAATTATGGTAAAGCGCCTCGGCAACACTCATAATCTGATAGTCGCTCTCCGGCGTAGCCCCGATGATCATCTGTGTGCTCTGCCCGGCGGGAACGAACTTCGGGGAACGCTTGTAGATCATAAGCTCGTTCTTATTCGCCGTAATCCCGTTCTGGATTTGCCGCATGGGCTTTAGGATCGTGTTGCGGGACTTGTAGGGAGCAAGCTTTTTCAAGCCGTCCGACGTGGGAAGTTCCAGATTAATACTCATGCGGTCCGCGAGAAAGCCGGCTTTCTCAATGAGCGCCGGGTCAGCCCCCGGGATCGCCTTCACATGGATATAGCCGTTAAAGTGATGGACGACCCGCAGCTTATAGAGCGTCTGGTAGATAAGGTCCATCGTGTAATTGGGACTGACTAAGATGCCGGAGCTTAGGAACAAGCCTTCGATATAATTCCTCCGGTAAAACTCCATCGTAAGCTCACAGACTTCATCCGGTGTAAAGGATGCCCGTGGAATATCGGAATTACAGTTGTTCTGGCAGTAGGCGCAGTTAAAAATACATTCATTGGTAAAAAGAATCTTAAGAAGGGAGACACATCTGCCGTCGGCGGAAAAACTGTGGCAGATACCGGCAGCAAGAGAATTGCCCATACCGATGCCGTTTCCCTTGCGGTCTACGCCGCTGGATGTACATGCCACATCGTACTTGGCGGCATCGGTAAGAATTGCGAGCTTCTGCATAAGAGACATATTCTGCTGGATATTCATGATGTACCTCCTATATCTATATTAAGAACTAATGTTCGAAAATATAGTAGCACATACGTTCGCAAAATGCAATAAGAAATCGAATATTTGTTCGGGGAAATCTGGGAATGAAAAAGATTTTGCTATGTACCATGTTTTTGTATATAATGAGAAGTGATAAAGATTGCGGCGGGCAGTTTCCCACAGCGATTAAAACACAGGAATGGAGATTTGAATGGAGACAGATATTTTTGAGCAGTTTCCCGACCGGGAGGCTTTTGACAGATATTGGGAGGAGAACTATATTCCCGTCACATACGAGGATGTGAGAGAGAGCTTTGAGGATTTTGTGACCGCGGCAGGCGGACATATTTACCTGTCCGATTATGAGGAAAAGGACTGTATTTCGCGGGAGGATTTTATGGAAAATCTGTCCCAGGAGGCACAGTTTTCGTTCCAGGACGGACTGACGGAAGTTTTCTATGACAAGAACCCGGAGCTTTACGAGACGGCGTTTGCCATCTATGAGGAGGCGCAGATGTCAGGCAACGGCAAGGCAGACGTGGCAGGGATTTTTCATGAGACCTATCAGCAGCTCTATACCGAGTTTCTCGGCAATCTTTTTGCGTTTATAGAGAAGACCCTGGCGAATAAGTAAGAGGTGAAAAGGAGCAAACCATGGCAACACTTGGAATACCACAGAATACCATAGCGGTATTGCAAAAATATAATTTTAATTTTCAGAAGAAGTTCGGACAGAATTTCCTGATCGACACGCATGTGCTCGAGCGGATTATCGAAGCAGCGGGGATTACCCGCGATGACTTCGTGTTGGAGATCGGACCGGGTATCGGAACCATGACCCAGTATCTGTGTGAGAATGCCAGAGAGGTCGTGGCGGTAGAGATCGACAAGAACCTGATCCCGATCCTGGGCGACACGTTGCAGGAATATGACAATGTGACGGTCATCAACGAGGATATTTTAAAGCTGGATATCAATCAGCTGGCAGAGGAGAAAAACGGCGGAAAGCCGATCAAAGTGGTGGCGAACCTGCCGTATTACATCACGACACCGATCATCATGGGACTTTTTGAGAGTCATGTACCGATTGACAGCATCACGATCATGGTGCAAAAAGAAGTCGCAGACCGTATGCAGGTCGGACCGGGAACGAAGGATTACGGCGCGCTGTCTCTGGCGGTGCAGTATTACGCCAAGCCGGAGATTATCGCAAATGTACCGCCGAACTGTTTTATGCCGCGCCCGAATGTGGGAAGCGCCGTGATACGGCTCACGAGACATCAGGAAGTGCCGGTGCAGGTAGATGACGAGAAGCTGATGTTTAAAATTATCCGCGCATCGTTCAATCAGCGCAGAAAGACGCTGGCGAACGGTCTGAATAACTCACCGGAGATACATTTGCCGAAGGAGATCATTCAGGAGAGTATCGAGGAACTGGGGGTTCCGGTGACCATCCGGGGTGAGGCATTAACATTGGATCAGTTTGCCGAATTTTCTAACATTATCGGCAAAAAGATTAATAAAAACTAACTGGGAACAGGAAGGAGTTATGTTATGGAAGAATATCAGAATGGAACAAACGGGCAGGATGCGCCACAGACATACGGGGAAGAGTCTCAGATGCGTGCCCAGGGCAATATGCCGAACGGACAGTACGGTCAGCCAAATTCGCAGATGAACGGACAGCAGCAGTATGGTCAGCCAAATCCAAATCCGTACCCGTATGCGTATGGACCAGGCGGCCCGGGAATGGCACCGGCGAGAATTAACAATGTATTTTGTTATATTCTGCTTGCAGTGATGCCGCTCCACAAAATTATTACGATGCTGACAAACTATATCACATTTAAGTCCATGGATTTAAACAGCATTATGGCGGGGGATGTGTCATCCACAGTGAGCCCGGTTACCAGCGTGTTATCCATATTGAACTATGTGTTCTGGATCCTTTACATCGTCTTTATTATTCTGGATATCGTGCAGATCAACAAAGGCGGTTATAAGATTACTGGACTGGTGCTGTTTGCAATCTTTTTAAAACAGGGTTATTACGCATGGCGTGCTCACGTGCTGGGCGAAAAGATGACGGTACCGGTTGTCTACAC
>CAVCFM010000393.1:0-5887 GCA_963601305.1 bacterium
GTCCGAAGGGTGGATATTTCATCACATATGAGACACGGGAAGGTTGTGCGAAAAACGTGGTAGCCAAAGCGCAGAAAGCGGGCGTTACCATGACTCCGGCAGGCGCTCCGTTCCCGTACGGCAAAGACCCGAAAGACTCCGTGATCCGTATTTCTCCGTCTTACCCATGCCTGGAGGACCTTACGATCGCAACTCAGATTTTTGTTGTCTGCGTGAAACTTGCCAGCATCGAGAAATTGTTAGAGACAAAATAGAACAGTGAGAACATAAAGCAAAAAATATCCCACATCGGATCCGATGTGGGATATTTTTTGCGTCACAGGAAATTGCATCCGGTGACCGAAATTACTATAAAATTAAGCGTTGGTTTCATCGGCTGCTGTTGTGGTTCCGTTCTTCCAGTCGTCGAATTTCTTTAAGACAGCATCGTAAGTCTTCTTGGAAATCTCAGGAAGTTCGTCGCCCCAGCTCTTGGTAGCCGCCTCGTAGCCCTGCTTAAATGCATCCAGCAGAAGGTCTGCTTTTTCCGGGTCATTTCCAGAGAGTGCTTTTGCAAAATCAAGGATACGGTCGGAAGTCTGCTCGACGCCCCAGTAACCATCTTCTGCGATATCAGCCTGTGCCTGAGCTTTGGTCTCGGCATCGACTTCAAAATCGCCCTTTGCAAGGAAACTCCACATATCATCGGCAGTACCGATGGCGATTCCCTGCTTGGTCATCATTTTTTCAACAAGACTGCGGAGCTGTGAAGTGCGCTGCTCAGCGTCTGCTTTTAATTTGGCAACCAGAGCGTAATCTGTTTTCTTGGTAACCGTATCGCTGCCGGAACTCTTCTCATAGATAACACCCGTAGAGGTATCCTTTGTGGAAGTCTCCTGCGTGGTGGACGAGGTCTGTGTATAACTGCTCGTCTGCTGTGCGGTTGTGGTTGTTACATTGCTTACTGAATTGATAGCCATATTAAAATCCTCCATTCCTTTGGAAATTCTACATCCATGTGTCGCTTTCTAATTTATGTATCGGACATAAGGACTAGAAATATTAGGATAAATGAGAAATTTAATTGAAAAAGATGGGACAGATGGAATTGACGTTTTTTCGAATAGATGGTAATATCCTTTGTATACAAAGTACATGAAAAAAACATAAGGAATGGCTATGTTATGAAAGATATATCGGTAAAAGCACTGGCGAAGATTAATCTGGGGCTGGATGTGGTAAAAAGAAGAGAGGACGGGTATCATGAGGTGCGCATGGTCATGCAGACAATACATCTGTTTGACCGGCTGGAGATTAAGAAGAATCACAGCGGGCGCATTGCGATCACAACGAATTTGCCGTTTCTGCCGACCAATGAGAACAATCTCGTGTATAAGGCAGCACAGCTTCTGATGGATGAATTTCAGATCAAAGACGGCATCGACGTGAAGCTGCATAAGCATATTCCGGTGGCAGCAGGCATGGCAGGCGGAAGCACCGACGGAGCAGCGGTGCTCTACGGCATGAATAAGCTGTTTGGTCTTGGACTTTCCAGACAGGACTTAATGCAGCGCGGCGTAAAGCTGGGGGCGGATGTGCCATATTGCGTGATGCGCGGCACAGCTTTGGCTGAGGGGATCGGAGAGGAACTTACGGCACTGCCGCCGATGGTAAAATGTCCGGTACTCATTGCAAAGCCACAGATCAGCGTGTCGACCCGGTTTGTCTATGAGAATTTAAAGTTGGATGAGACCACACCGCATCCGGATATCGACCGGCTGGTGGAGGATATCAAGAATAAAGATCTGCAGGCGATAGCCGGGGATATGGGGAATGTGCTTGAGACAGTCACCATTCCCAACTATCCGGTCATAGCGCAGATCAAAGAGCATATGATGGAACATGGGGCAGTGGGGGCTATGATGAGCGGAAGCGGTCCGACGGTGTTTGGACTGTTCGACAATGAAGCTGTCGCCGCTGCTGCCTATGAGGCGATGCGTGGCACAGGTCTGGCAAAACAGGTGTACCTGACGAGTATCTATAATAACGCACGTTAAGAGGAGAAGAAAAATGACAGATGATTTAACCCTGCATATGGATGCATATTTACCGCTTCGTGATGTAGTGTTTCATACTCTGCGGGAAGCGATTTTAAAAGGAGAACTGACGCCGGGAGAGCGGTTGATGGAGCTTCAGCTCGCGTCAAAGCTGGGGGTAAGCCGTACTCCGATCCGTGAGGCAATCCGCATGTTAGAGCAGGAGGGGCTGGCAGTCACGATCCCGAGAAAAGGCGCCGAGGTTGCCAAGATGACAGAAAAGGATATGGAGGATGTCCTTCAGATCCGTGAGGCGTTAGACGAGCTGGCAGTTTCCATTGCATGTGAGCAGATGACAGCGGAGCAGTTAGAGGAACTGCGGCACACGATGCATGAATTTGCAGAATACACAAAGAGCGGGGATGTGAAAAAAATCGCAGAGGCGGATGTGAAGTTTCACGATATTATCTATCAGGCGACGGGCAATCCGAAACTGGTCAATATGTTGAACAATCTGCGTGAGCAGATGTACCGCTACCGTGTGGAATATTTAAAAGACGAGGCGAACTACCCGACTCTGATAAAAGAGCACAGCGAGATTGTGGACGGACTTTACCGCAAGGATCTGCCAAAGGTGACGGCGGCAATGCACAATCACGTGAGAAATCAGGTGACAGCGGTCAAGGAAATGATCCGCGAGCAGGAATAATCGAATAGAAATCCGGACAGAATAAAAAAGGATAAGCGTATGTATCACATATGCTTATCCTTTTTTGTGTTGAAAGGACGACGATATGGCAGAGAAGACACCGGTTACAAAAAATTTAGAAGAAAACATTGCACAGATGGAGGGGCTGTTTGAAAACTGCGACGACATCAAGAAAAAAAGGATCTGTCTTGGAGAGGCGGGAGACATTCCATGCTATCTGACCTTTATTGAGGTGTCGGTGGACATGGGCAACTCGGCGCTGCTTGAGATGCTCAAATATCTGCGCAGCATGCCGAAGGAGGAACTGTATCACAGCCTTTCTAACAATGCGCTTGCAGTGTCGGATGTCACTTATTTTCCGACGATTGAGGAGGCGGCAGACGGGCTTTTGACGGGAGAGACCATTCTCTTTGTGGACGGCTTTGACCAGGCGCTCAAGGTGCCGGACGACGGATACCCGAATATGAGCGTGGGTGAAGCGGAGTCAGAAAAAGTGGTGCGCGGTTCCAACGAGGGATTTACGGATTCGGTCAAGCAGAATGCGGCATTGATCCGCAAGCGGGTGCGCTCCCCGAAGGTAAAGGTCAAAGAGAAAAAAATGGGTGTGCGCTCCAACACGAATGTGTATCTGGTCTATATGGATGAGCTGGTCTACCCGGGGCTGGTGACAGAGATCGAGGAGCGGCTTTCCTCGTTTGAGATAGACGGGGTGCCAGACAGCGGCATCCTAGAGCAGTTGTCGGAAGAAAAATGGTATTCGCCATTTCCGCAGTTCCAGACGACACAGCGGCCGGACCGGGCGGCAATGTCCATCTTGGAGGGGCGGGTGATCCTGATGTCCGACAACTCGCCGGAGGCACTGATACTGCCGACGGATTACAACTCGTTTATACGGACAAGCGATGACTATTATAACCGGTGGGAGATTGCAACATTTGCCCGGCTGATACGTTACATGGCGTCCTTTTTTGCGATGACGCTGCCGGGGCTGTATCTGGCAGTCACGAATTTTCACACGCAGATACTTCCTACCACACTGTTGCTCTCCTTCGCGGAGGCGAGGGCAAAGGTGCCGTTTCCGGCTGTCATAGAGGTGCTGATCATGGAGATTTCGTTTGAACTGCTAAGAGAGGCGGGTGTGCGTCTGCCAGGCGCCATGGGAAGCACCATCGGCATTGTGGGCGGACTAATCATCGGCCAGGCGGCGGTGGAGGCGAACCTGGTCAGCCCCATCGTGGTGATCGTGATATCCTTTACTGCGCTGTGTTCGTTTGCCATTCCAAACGAGGAATTTGCCACGGCATTCCGGCTGTTAAAATTCTTCTTTATCGCGATCTGCGCATGGCTGGGATTCTTCGGAATGTTGGTAGGACTGATGCTGGTACTGATCCATCTGGCCCACTTAAAAAGCTTTGGCATCCCTTACCTGATGCCGTTTGTGGGGGCAGACTTAAACGACTACGAGGACGAGCGGGATTTCCTGTGGCGGCTCCCGATGCATAAACTGAACCGGCGCCCCATCTATGCGAGACGGGAGGAGAGCGTGAAACTCCGCTTTTTAAAGAGAGGAGACACGGAGGATAAAAACCAGGGAAAGGGCAGCAGATAAAAAAGAGACAGAGAGAAGGGAAGGAAACAATATGTTTGCGGAAAACCATAAGATATCTGGAAGGCAGGCGTTTCGGCTGTTGACATTTGATTTGCTGGGCATCAGCACGCTTCTTGTGCCGACGATGTTAGCTAAGACGGCGGGCAGGGATGGCATATTCGGCATCGTCCTTGGAGTACTGGCAACGCTGCTATATGTGTGGCTGTTAGCGCCGATCATACGGGAGATGAAGGGCGAATTTCCGGGGTATCTGGAGGAGAAGACCGGGGTGTTTGCAAGCAGGGTGCTGCTGGGGGGATATGCCCTGTATTTTATCCTTCTGGCGGGATACACCGCGTATCTGTTTGTGGATGCAGTTCGGCAAAGCCTGCTCGGTGAGGAGTCGTTTGGACTGGTTCTTGTGGTTCTGTTGCTATTGTCCGCATATGGTGTGTGGGGCGGTATCGAGGGGCGTGCGCGCACCTATGAGGTATTGTTCTGGTTTTTGCTCATCCCGCTGTTTCTCATGTGTTTCTTTGCACTGGATGAGGTGCAGACCGACTACTGGACGCCTGTTTTTATGAGCGGCACGGGTGCCATTTTTTCTGCGGGATACAGCCTGTTTTTGTGTCTGGCGTTTACGGCGCTGCTGCTGTTTTTGGGCGGTTATGTGGAAAAAAAGGAGCGTCTGCTCCGCGCCGGGCGGATGGCGGTGCTGCTGACCGGAGGGATCCACCTGATACTGTACCTGATCCTGCTTGGCATCTTTGGAGCGGCGGCGTTAGCCCACATGGATTTTCCGGCGATCACAATGATGAGCACAGTAAAAATATCCGGAGGATTTCTAAAGCGGACGGATGCGTTTATGTTCGGGATCTGGTTTTTTACGCTGTATGCACTGTTTAACAGCTGCACCTTTTACGGGGGATACAGTCTGACGCACATGCTTGGGATTGGCAGGAAAAGCGGGTCAAAAACCGCAGAGCACAATGTCTCGTTACTGCTGCTGCCTGTCCTTGGGCTGCTGGCGCTGCTGTTTTATCAGAATAAGACGGCACTGCACTGGTATGAGCAGTTCTTATGGTATGTTGGAACGCCGTTTCTGGTGCTGGTTCCAGTGCTGCTCCGTTTTTTTGTGAAAAAAAGCAGTGGAGGGCACGCGCGGAAAGCGGCAGTCCTGGCATTGGTGCTGATATCGGGCACGATGCTTGCCGGATGCGGCACGGCGGAGTTGGAGGAGCGCAATTTTCCGGCGGAACTTGCGGTGCGTGACACGGAAAATGTCAGTGCCAAATGGCTTGCTGCGGAGTATGAGAGCAATGAGTTGCAGGACTACAGCCATTTAAAAATGCTTTTTCTGGAGACGGGACTGTTAGAGGACGAGGAGCAGATCGGGCAGCTGCTTGAGATGCTCGAGCAGAAAAACGAGGTGCCAAGGAACACTTACGTCGTGGCGGTTAAGTCCGTGGATGAGGTGCTAAAGACGGAGAAAGCGCTGGGACAGACCGTGGGAGAATATTTGGAGCAGCAGTTCGAGGTTGTCTCGGAGATTGATAAACTTGTCTATCCTACCAT
>CAVCFM010000394.1:0-20772 GCA_963601305.1 bacterium
CATCTGCCCCGGCAGAATGTATCCCTTTTCCAGCCGCTGCTTCATGCTCTCGGTAAATTCCGTCTCCGTTGCGATTCCCCGCTCTATAGCACGCATCGCCTCATCCAAAAATACGATGGTCTCTCTCTCATCAAAATAGTCGAGAAGGGAGACTCTCGTCTCGCAGAAATAAGACAGATACGCATCTAACCCGGCGCTGATCCCCAACTCCCCCGCTTCCTCCGCGATCTGCTCTGCGGCAGATTGCACGCGGTAGGCTTCCTCGGTCTTCATCTCCTTACGCAGCTTCCCTGATACCTTTTTCGCCTCGGCTAAAATGCGCTCGATACCGGCTTTCCGCTCCTCCCCGGTCAGCACCAGCTCGCACGCCGGATAAATGCTCACCTCCGTCAGATTCTCGATGGAGCGCTGGCTCTCCGCATCAAAGGAGCGGATGGAGTCCACCTCGTCGCCCCACAGTTCAATACGGACCGGGTTCTCCTCGGTCAACGGAAAAATATCCACAATGCCGCCGCGCACCGAGAACTCTCCCTGGCTCTCCGCCTGATAGTTCTTCTCGTAGCCGAGTTCCGCCAGATGTCGCGTCAGCTCCTTCAAATCCACTTCATCGCCGACTGCGATCCGCTTTACTGCCTGAATGAACTTCTCCGGTTCCGGCATCGGGTTCATTAATGCGTCAAATGTAGTGATAATGGTGCAGGATTTCTCCTCCGCTAAGAGCTTGAGTGCGTTGATACGCTCCGCTGTCAGCACATTACCGCGGATATCCGACTGATAAAAAAGGATATCTTTTGCCGGGTAGTATGCTGCCCGCTTGTCAAAAAACCGGTATTCCTCCCAGATTTCCTTCGCTCTCTGCTCATGAAAAGTAACAATGATCCTGTTTCCAGAACCATTGTTTACGCTGTACATCATATGTGGTTTTGCTGCATCGATGCAGCCGGATATCTGGACAACACCCGAAAGCTTCGGGAGCGCCGACTCCAGATCCGCAAATTCTTTTAACCCTTGCAGGGGTTCTGTGAATGTCTTCACCTATGCCTCCTGTTTTTTACCATTGAAATCATTCATTGCCTTTGCGACATTCCCCTCGAGCATCAGGGTGATCGCAGCGATGGCATCCGGGATTGCCGACTCAAAACGCTCGCGGTCTTCTTTTTCAAAGTGTCCTAACACATCATCCGCCAGATCCCATCCCTTTGGCTTCTCGCCGACGCCGACCTTTACCCGCATAAAATTCTGGGTCCCGGTCATGGCAATGATATTCTTAATTCCGTTGTGACCGCCCGCACTTCCCTTTTCGCGGATGCGGATATGTCCCGGCGGCAGACTGATATCGTCAAACACCACGATCATCTCTGTCTCCGGGTCCATCTTATAGTAATTCAACAGTTCTGCCACGCTCTCTCCGCTCAGGTTCATAAAGGTCTGTGGCTTTGCCAGTACGACCTTCTGTCCGTCGATGACACCTTTGCCGCAGAGCGCCTTGTGCTTTTTCTCTGTGATACTGATATTATATTTGTCCGCAAGGGCATCCATGACATCAAATCCGGCATTGTGTCTCGTATGCTCGTATTGTCTGCCCGGGTTGCCAAGTCCTACTATTAAATACATCCTCTGCTCCTTCTTGCCCGGATAATCTCTGCTGCGGCAGCTAACTGCTCCTTGTCATTGACTCCAGTGATATCCTCCGCACTCTCTAAGGCAAATGCATCCACCTTCAAGCCTTTTTCCTTAATAATAGTGAGCGTATCCGGCAGATAATATTCTCCCTGTGCATTGTTTGGCTGAATTTTCTCTAATGCATCCTTCAGCTCTGCGGTGTCAAAAATATACATGCCCGAGTTAATCTCATGGGAGGCACGCTCCTCGTCTGTGGCATCCTTGTGCTCCACACTTTTTACAAAATTGCCATCGGCATCGCGGATAATCCTGCCGTAACCCGTCGGATCGTCTATCATCGCAGATAACACGGTCACCGTGTTGCCCTGGCGCATATGGTGCTCGCGCAGGCGCCGCAGTGTCTCCGCTGTGATCAGCGGTGTGTCTCCGAATAAAATCAGCGTCTGCCCATCATCCCCGAGAAAATCCTTCGCACACTTGACCGCATGCCCGGTTCCAAGCTGTTCCTCCTGCAATGCAAATGCCACATCCTTATGGGCAATGGTCTCCTGCACGACCTCATGCTTATAGCCTACCACTAGACAGATGTCCGTCGCGCCTGCACCCTGTGCTGCATCGATCGCATAGTCCACTAAGCATTTTCCTTCTATTGTATGTACGACCTTCGGCAGATCGGACTTCATTCTCGTGCCCTTTCCTGCCGCAAGGATTACTGCTTTCAATTCTTCCATGATAAGCCTCCTCGTGTATTCTATGTAACATTTTACAGGAGATTGCGGAATTTACAAGCAAAAATGTGCACAAAAAGAGACTGTCATTCCCTGATCTTGCAATCGTGGATGTGACAGCCTCCCTTTATCCCCTATGTTTGCTTATGCCTCCGCTGCAAGCGTCTCCTGATACCGGTCCAAAATAAGCTTCTGGATACGCTCTCTGGTATCGGAATTGATCGGATGAGCGATATCACGGTATTCGCCATCCGCAGCCTTTCTGCTCGGCATTGCAATAAATAATCCCTTCTCACCTTCGATGACCTTGATGTCATGCACCACGAACTCTTCATCGATCGTGATGGATACCACCGCTTTCATCTTGCCTTCTTTTTCGACTTTTCTGATTCGCACGTCTGTAATCTGCATAATCTTCTGTCCCCCTTCATGTCACATTAAAGTACATATCTTTCATTGTTCTCAGATACTATTTTAATTCCATTCTCGCCACAATAGTAGGTGTTCGCCTTCAGCGTATCCCGGCTCTCAACGATACAGTTCTCTATATGTGTGTTATCTCCGATGTAGACATCGTTTAAGATAATGGAATTCTTAATGACACAATTCTTCCCGACAAATACCTTTTTAAACAGGATAGAATTCTCCACCTTGCTGTTGATGATACAACCGCTGGCAACTAAGCTGTTGCGCACATCTGAGCCCGCATTGTACTTCGCCGGCGGCAGGTCGTCCACCTTGGAATAAATCTTAGGCTCATCACGGAAAAAGTACTTGCGCACTTCCGGTTTCAGGAAGTCCATATTCGTCTGATAATAAGATTCCACTGTCGCAATATTGCTCCAGTATTCCTTCATCTTATATCCGTAAATCTGTTTCATGTTCTTGTAGCGGATCAGGATATCCGTCACAAAATCCCACCGACCCTCTTCTGCACTGCGCTCAAGCATCTCTATGAGCTGTCTGCGGCGCACAATATAAATACCGGTGGAGATGGTGTTGGACGAAGATACCATCGGCTTCTCCTCAAACTCGATGATCCTTGCATCCTCATTCATCTTAACCACACCAAACCGGCTGACATCCTCCTCCGGCGGCAGATCCTTGCACACGACGGTGATATCTGCCTTTTTCTCAATGTGGTAATCAAGAACCTTATTATAATCAATCTTATATACGCAGTCACCACTGGTAATGATGACATACGGCTCATGGCGCTTCTTCAAAAAGCTGATATTCTGATACATGGCATCCGCCGTTCCGCGGTACCACCAGCTGTTATCCACAGTGACCGTCGGGTTGAACACATATAATCCACCCTGCTTACGTCCAAAGTCCCACCATTTGGAAGAACTCAAATGCTCATTGAGGGAACGCGCACTGTACTGGGTTAAAACCGCCACTGTCTGGATGTGGGAATTGCTCATATTGCTGAGTGCAAAGTCAATACTGCGGTAAGCTCCTCCTACCGGCATTGCCGCAATCGCCCTTTTGTTGGATAATTCCTGCATACGGCTGTTGTTGCCGCCCGCTAAAATAATACCTATCGCCTTCATACCGAGTCACCTGCCTTAATGATTACTTCACCGCTTTCCAGAACCCCATCCGGATAGTCCTGCGCCGTTGTCTCACCGGAAATCGCCGTGTTCTTGCCGACCGACACGCCATCCGGTATCACGGAACCCTCCCCGACTGTCACCAGTCCAAAGGAATATATGCTTGCGTTGAGCTTGTTCGGTGCCTCTTCTCCCACACCAAAAGTCACATTGCTGCCAATCTGACACTTCTCGGCAACGATGGATTTGTCAATTGTTGTATTCTCGCCGATGGTGGTCTCTGCCATAATGATGGAATCCCGTATGACAGTTCCCTTACCCACGGTGACATTCGGACCGATGACAGAATTACATACCGTACCGTAAATCTCGGCGCCCTCACCGACGATACTCTTCTCCACAACAGCATCCGCAGACAGATACTGCGGCTCGATCATATCGCTCTTGGTATAAATCTTCCAATATTCTTCATAGAGGTTAAACTCCGGGATCAAATCTACCAGTTCCATATTTGCTTCCCAGTAAGAGCCAAGTGTTCCTACATCCTTCCAGTAGCCATTGAACTCATATGCGAAAAGCCGCTGCTTCTTCTCGTGGCAGTACGGGATAATGTGCTTGCCAAAATCACAGCCGCTCTGATCCTTCATGGCATACAACGCTTCCTTTAACACTTTCCAGTTGAATATGTAGATACCCATCGAAGCTAAATTGCTGCGCGGATTGGCTGGCTTTTCTTCAAATTCTGTGATCTGCTTGTTCTCATCTGTAATTACGATACCAAACCGGCTTGCCTCCTCAAGCGGAACCGGCATCGTGGCAATTGTGACATCCGCATGATTCTCCTTGTGGAAATCAAGCATCACCTCATAGTCCATCTTATAAATATGATCTCCTGATAAGATCAGAACATACTCCGGATTGTAATTCTCCATATAGTCGATATTCTGGAAAATTGCATTGGCAGTACCGCTGTACCACTCGCTGTTGTCGCTTCTCTCATAGGGCGACAAAATGGTAACTCCCCCGTTGTTGCGGTCCAAATCCCACGGAATTCCAATCCCGATATGGGTATTCAGACGTAATGGCTGATACTGTGTCAAAACTCCAACCGTATCAATTCCCGAGTTAATACAGTTACTGAGCGGAAAATCGATGATACGATACTTTCCACCAAACGCAACTGCAGGCTTTGCAACCTTTGCCGTAAGCACACCAAGACGGCTGCCCTGTCCTCCTGCCAGCAGCATTGCTATCATTTCTTTTCTAATCACGTCCATCACCTCTTGTCTCTTTCTAATAGTCACCTCTTGATACTTCAAATTATAACACACTCCCCCGCCTGTGTATATCGTTTTTTCACAATTTTACCTGTTTTTCCCTTAGAATTTTGACAATTTTTACAATTAGCGTCAATTTTTTCTTATATTTTTTCCGTATCTGTCGAAAAGATTTCTCCCAAAAGAATTTGCAAAATCAACATATAAGGTTATAATTAATGTTGGCAGTCAATGCCTTCATTATAAAAAGAAACAGGTAGGTATTATCTATGTTTAAAATTAATTTTATGGAACCGATACATATTCATTTCATTGGTATTGGCGGAATCAGCATGAGCGGTCTCGCTGAAATACTCGCTGAGGAACATTTTACGGTTCAGGGCTCTGATGCAAAGGAATCTGAACTGACCAGACATCTGGAAGAAATGGGTATCACTGTCTTTTACGGGCAGAAAGCTTCCAATATAATAGACGGAATCGATCTCGTGGTCTACACGGCAGCCATCGCAGAAGACAATCCGGAATTCGTCGCAGCCCGCGAGAAGGGAATCCCTATGATCTCCCGCGCCGAACTGCTTGGACAGATCATGGACAATTACAGCCGTTCCATCGCCGTTGCCGGCACACACGGCAAGACGACCACCACCTCGATGATCAGCCAGATCCTGCTCGCGGCCAAGTCTGACCCTACGATCACAGTCGGCGGTATCTTAAAAGCGATCGACGGCAATCTGCGGGTAGGCAAGTCCGATGTTTTCATCTCGGAAGCCTGTGAGTACACCAACAGTTTCCTTCATTTCTATCCAAAATACAGCATCATCCTCAATGTGGAAGCTGAGCACCTGGACTTCTTTAAGGATATTCAGGACATCCGTCATTCATTCCACCAATTTGCTTCCAACACCAAAAAAGATGGTGCCATTATCATAAACGGTGAGATCGATCATTACGAGGAGCTCACCGCAGGGCTTGACACAAAGGTCATCACCTTCGGTCTGAATGAGAACTGCGACTATTATGCCGCAGATGTGAACTTCGATGAGAAAGCCTGCGCCACATTTACCGCAATGAGCCATGGCAGCGCGCTTATGACAGTCTCCTTACATGTTCCGGGTATCCACAATGTCGCCAACTCCCTTGCAGCGATCGCACTCGCCACCGAGATGGGCATCGCTAAGGAGCACATTCTTGCCGGACTTCTGGCTTTCGGCGGCGCCGACCGTCGTTTCCAGTACAAGGGCTGTGTGGACGGCGTTACGATCATCGATGATTACGCACACCACCCGACCGAGATCCGCGCGACATTGACCGCTGCGAAGAATTATCCACACAAGCGTCTGGTGTTAGCCTTCCAGCCGCACACTTACTCGAGAACCAAGGCATTCCTCGACGACTTTGCGGATGTGCTCTCCATGGCTGACGTGGTTGTCTTAGCGGACATCTATGCAGCCCGCGAGAAGAATACCTACGGCGTAAGCTCCAGAGATATTCTTGCAAAATTAAAAGAAAAGGGTGTGGATTGCCACTATTTCCCGTCTTTCGAAGAAATTGAAAAATATTTATTAAAAACATGTATAAACGGTGACTTGTTGATAACTATGGGTGCCGGAGACATTGTAAATGTCGGCGAACACCTGCTTGGCAGATAAGTTATCCACATTATCCACATCCAATTGGGGAAAACTTCAACTTTTGGGTGTGGATTTTTTGTTTACATAATACGTTATCCACAAAACGATAAAAAAGTGCCATTTTCTCTATGAAATCAAAGGTTTTATATGGTTTCCATAATCTTACCGCTACTGCCTGTCCACATTATCAACATTATCCACATTCTCGCAAACCCTTGATTTTACTGGCTTTTCCAGCAAAAATGTACTTCTCAATTACAAAATCCTGTGCTATAATTCATGACGACAGAAGATATGGGAGAGATTTTTTGTCGACGGGAGTTATAGATAAGGAAAGAAGGTTGTTATTTATGGCCAAAATTGCACTATACAGTGACAGTTCCAATTCTGCCACCAGTGTATCGAATATTTTTATTGATGAATATATGTCTGACGCCAATGGAGAATTTGTAAAAATCTATCTCTACCTGCTGCGTCTTATGAATATGCCGGATGCTTCTTTTTCCATCTCTTCGATCGCAGATAAGTTCGAGCATACGGAGAAGGATATCAAGCGTGCCCTCTGTTACTGGGAGCGTATGCACCTGCTGCGCTTAGATTATGACGCCAACCAGGACTTAACCGGCGTGCATCTTCTCGATTCCCCGTGCCGCAGCGAATCTGTGGATAACGAGGATGCGGTTTCCACAGAGAATACCCGCGTGACCGCAGGGGAGGACATCCGCGTAACCACAGAGGAGGACATCCGCGTGACCGCAGAGGAGGACGAGTTTGACGCCACCCCTGCACTCCCGGAGGAAAAGACCTACTCCTTGGATGAGATCAAGGAATTCCGTGAAAATGATTCTATTGCGGAGTTATTATTTATCATTGAGCGTTATCTTGGACGTCCGCTTAGCGCCAATGACCTGCAGAAGATCTTCTTCCTATATGACGGATTACATTTTTCCACAGACCTGATCGAATATCTGGTGGAGTCCTGTGTCGGCAACGGTCACAAGAGTATTCCATACATATATAGGGCAGCGCTCCGCTGGGCTGAGAGCGGCATCACCACTGTGGAGGAGGCAAAGCAGACCTCCATGCAGTTTAACCGCTCCTACTATACCGTTATGAACTCATTCGGGCTTTCCGGTTCAAGCCGCAATCTGACCCCGGATGAGATTGGATATCTCAAGAAGTGGACCGGCGAATACGGCTTTTCCGATGAACTGATCGCCGAGGCATGCCGCCGCACCATCGATGCCACTTCACGTCCAAGCTTTAAGTATGCAGACTCCATTTTAAATAAATGGCACTCCAAACAGGTGCACCACCTTTCTGACCTTGATAAGCTTGACTTAGAGCACTCCAGAAGAAAGGCAGCAGCTCAGAATACTGCCCGGGATACCTCTAAGAACAAGTTTAACAATTTTACCCAGCGCTCTTACGACTACGACGAGTTAGAGCAGATGCTGCTCTCCAGCAGCGCCCAGTAATCCAGGAGGACACACATGGCTTTAAGCAATTCTCAATACGATGAAATCATTCGCGAATACGATGCAAGGCAGCTTCGCAACCAGCATTTGCTGGAGGAGCGCACGAGGGATGCCTACGATAAAATTCCACAGCTCAAGGAGATTGATGACGCGATCGCTTCCTGCTCTGTGGATGCTGCCCGCCGTCTGCTCGACGGCGATAAGACAGCCCCGGACAGTCTCAAGCAGAGAATTGCGGACTACCGTGCCAAAAAGTCTGAACTATTAACGGCAAACGGTTTTCCTGCCGATTATTTTTCGCCGATCTACACCTGCCCGGACTGTAAGGATACGGGCTATATTGACGGTGAGCGCTGTCACTGTTTTAAGCAGGCAGCCATCAACATGGTTTACACACAGTCTAATCTAAAGGAAGTGTTAGAGCGGGAGAATTTTTCCACATTTTCCTTCGACTACTATTCAGACACGGACATCAACCCAGCCACCGGACTTTCCTCGTTAGCGACAGTCCAGGACGCTGTGGCTAAGTGCCATCATTTTGTGGAATCTTTTAACGATTCTTTTTCCAATCTGTATTTTTATGGAGATACTGGTATCGGAAAGACTTTTTTGTCTAATTGTGTGGCAAAAGAGGTACTAGATCAGGGACATTCTGTAATCTACTTTACGGCTTTCCAATTATTTGATATATTAAGCAAAGGTGTGTTTCAAAAAGATTCCGACGCGATCGCCGCACACCAGAATATTTTTGACTGTGACCTGTTGATCATCGACGACTTAGGCACAGAGCTGACCAATTCTTTTACAACTTCACAGTTGTTTTTATGTATAAATGAACGCATTTTAAGAAAAAAATCCACAATTATTTCCACCAACCTCGGTGTGGGACAATTAGCTGATATCTATTCGGAGCGTGTGCTTTCGCGCATTTCCAGCAATTACACTCTGATCAAGCTTTTTGGCGCCGATATCCGTATTTTAAAAAAGCGCCCTCGTTAATTTTTGCATTCATTAGAGCAATCTATTGAAATAAATGTATTTTTTATGGAGGAACCATTCAATGCCAAACGATGAAAGAAACTTAGAAACCCTTCCTGATGGAGCCCTCGGCCTGATTCCCTTAGAAAGCTGCAAAGAATTAGGACTCAAAGTCGACAAGTACCTGGTCGGCTGGAGAGAGAAACGCCAGATGCAGCATCAGGATGATCCCGCATTCAAAGGCTACCAGCGCGACAGCTACATCATCTCCACAACTGTTCCACGTTTTGGTACCGGTGAGGCAAAGGGCGTGATCAAACAGACCGTCCGTGGATATGACCTGTATCTGATGGTGGATGTCACCAATTACAGCCTGACCTACTCTGTCTGCGGTCATGAAAATCACATGTCCCCGGATGATCATTACGCAGACTTAAAGCGTATCATCGCCGCAGCCGGCGGTAAGGCAAGACGTATTACCGTTATCATTCCATTCCTGTATGAAAGCCGCCAGCACAAGCGTACTGCCCGCGAATCCTTAGACTGTGCTCTGGCATTGCAGGAGCTCACCGCAATGGGTGTTGACAACATCATCACATTCGATGCACATGACCCTCGTGTACAGAATGCGATCCCGCTCAAAGGTTTCGAGACTGTTCAGACTGCATATCAGTTCATGAAGGGCATCTTGCGCGAAGTAAAAGACTTACAGATTGATTCTGACCACATGATGGTAATCAGCCCGGATGAGGGTGGTACCAACCGTGCCGTATATCTTGCCAGCGTCCTCGGCATTGATATGGGTATGTTCTATAAACGCCGCGATTACAGCACGATCGTGGACGGCCGTAACCCGATCGTTGCCCATGAGTTCTTAGGTGATTCCGTGGATGGCAAGGATGTCATCATCATCGACGATATGATCTCCTCCGGTGAGAGTATGATCGATGTTGCAACCGAGTTAAAGAAGCGCAACGCAAGACGCATCTTCGTCGTTGCCACCTTCGGTCTGTTCACCAACGGTCTTGCCAAGTTTGACGAGGCAGTAGAGAAAGGTATCATCTTTAAGGTAGTTACCACGAACCTGACCTATCAGACTCCGGAATTACTTTCCAGACCATACTATATCAACTGCGATATGAGCAAATACATCGCTTATATCATCGACACCTTGAACCACGACAGCTCCATCAGCGATCTGTTAAATCCTTACGACAGGATCCAGAGACTTGTATCCAAATACAATGCAGAATTAGAGTCCAAATAATCGAACTTATACAAAAAGAGGTGGTGCATGAAGTTTTCATGCACCACCTCTTTTATGTATGTCAATCTTTTTCTAGTCCATTTTAAAATAAGTCTACTTTTCCGGCAACCTTCTGGTTGATCACATAGTATGCAGCGTACTCTTCCGGCTTTAAATATACCTGAAGGGATTTGATGGAGGATACTCTGTGTCCCTCTGCAACAAACTGTGCTTTTGCCTTCTCAATCGCGTCTGCCACCATTGCCTCATGTCCCTGGAACTGGATATAAACTTCCGGCTTTAACTCTTCTTTTGCCGCTTTCGCTTTCTTCACCGTCCGGGTGGACTTTTTGGTCTTTACAGATTCCTTGGCTTCTTTTGCCTGCTCTTTTACGACCTCTTTGGCTTCTTTTGCCTGCTCTTTTACAACTTCTTTGGCTTCCTTTGCCTGCTCCCTGGTCTCTGCTACAGCTTCCTTCACTGCTGCTTTAACCCCTTCGACTTTCGCTGCTGTCTTTTTTTCCATAAGAATACTCCTCCTTAAACAAAAAAATTACTCGCAAACTAAAAACTTCTCCATAGCTACTAAAGCCTCTTTCTCATCGCTGCCCTCTGCAACGATATTGACGGTCATGCCCTTAGACGGGTTAAACGCCATAATTCCCATAATGCTCTTCGCATTGATTCTTCGATTGTTGCTCTCAAGGATAATCTCACTATCGAACCCACACGCTACCTGAACCAGCTCTGCGATCGGATTACTATGTTCTTCTGATACATTTGATATAACAACTTCTTTCCTACTCATATGCCTCCACTTCCTAACTTCATGTGTTTACCAAAATATAACCTATCTAATTGTAATTTGCAATACATCCCCGGCAAATCTGTTAAATCTCCACGAAGGAACTGCGTTTGTCCCCCTTTTTTTAGGCATTTTTATTCCGCGAGATATGTGAAAAATACCTTGCCTGCGCCACCAAACCATTCGTCCGCCTCGTCGATGGTTTTGCGGTATGTCATCCCTAATTCCGGGTCATAGACACTGATGTTGTTGGCATCATAACCCACGATCAGCACCGCCGTGTCACTGCCTGTCATGGCAAATACCGGACTGCCACAGCTCACATAGTACAACACTTCATCCACACTGCATCCGCTAAGGTCGAGCACGGTCGCATCTTTCATCGTATTGTGCAGAATACTCTTCGGTGTCTCACCGGATGTGATCAGTGCCTCCACGTTAATGTTAATGCCGGCTTTTTCCAACATCGCATTGATACACTGCGCAATGCTTCCGCCCTCAGATGTCGTCTCACCGGTTCCGATATCGCTAAATGCTGTCTGCGTCGTCTTTCTCGCACGTTTCCAGACATATTCCATGTTGTCTGCGATCACAACGCCATACTTATCATTTGCCGTGATAACTGCCGTGGCAATCTTATCGGTAGCCAGCACCACATCACCCTTGACATACACATAATAGCGGTTGGTGGTATTCTCCTCATCGATGGTAACCTCCCTGTCCTCAAGCAAAACGGTCTCCTTCGGCGTCAGAAGGCGCAGCGTCTTCGACTGGGTTGTTCCCTGAATGGTAAGGTGTACCAATGTCTCCTTGGTCTCATCCGTAACGGTCGTAATCGCGACTGTGGCATCGCCCTCTCCCTCGCGGTTCATGATCATATCCCGGTCAGCCTCCACAAAAGCGGTACCATTATATTGAATGCGGTTTAAGTAGATTGTATAACCATCAATTGTAACATCCGATACATAATATCCGGATTTTTCGTAAGTTTTTAACACTTCCGGCGTATCGGAGGAGACATCCATAATCTTAATCTGATACATTGGGGTCGTGACATTGCCTGCGGCATCCTCTAAGATATCAGACTCTTTTGCAACGCCATAGACAAAATCTTCCTGCATAAATCCCAATGGCTTTACGATCTCACCGCTGCCCGCAGTAAGTTTTCCGACCTCTTTTAAGTTCGAGAGGTTCATCACATGGATCGTCGACTCATCCTCCGTGCACCATGCCACATAGCGGTTGGATTCCGACACGGCAAAAGAGCCATCCTGCAAGTCCTCGATCACCTTGCGCACCTCTAACGTGTTTAAATCAATCCCATAGACGGTTCCGTTTACCATAAGGAACAGTTCCCCACCCTCATTCACGTACATTAACTGTCCCAGCTCAGATTTCATGATCTCGTAGGAACGGGTGGACGGGATAAATACTTCCTCCTCATTGGAATTGGACAGTCCATCATAGTGGTACACTGCCATGCCTACCTGCCCCTCATGGATACCGCGGTTCATGTAACCATAGACGATATAGTCGATACTTCCCGCCTCGTCGATATCCACAATCTTGATGTCATGCTCGCCGTAGTTTTCACGGTTGTCAATTCCCTCATAGCCGCGGAAACTGAAGACTTTTGCCAGGGTATTCTCTGTCACATTGTAACTCCAGAGCTCTCCCTCCTGGACAAAGGCAACGTTGGTGCCCGCTTCATTGACCGCATACTCCACATCCCCGGACCGGATTCCAAGTTCAATGTAATCCTCGTATATGCTCTCGTTCTCTCCTCGGAAGATCTGGTTCATCTCACGCTCAAAGTTCAACAGATAGATGCGGCTGCTGGTGTAACGCACCCGATAATATTCTTCCACGTTGTAATATTCCAGCTCTCCTCCGGTGCCGATACCGGTAACGACATACTGGAGCACAATCACATTGTAGGTATCCGTAATCTCTTTTACCGACACGATCGGGTCTGTCAGGCGCTCTCCTGCAAAATCTCCCCAACCGACCTGGTTTAAGGATGAATTTAACGTGACATAATACAGGTTCGTGTTATCCTCGGTGGTCTTCTCCATGTAGGTTGCAAGGCTGCCTACGGTCTCACTGTTGAACGTCTTATTGTTAAAATCTTTGACAAACTCCACACAGTCCTGCACATGTGCGTCCGCAGATTCGATAATTCTGGTGTAATAATAAACCGATGAGTCGCCGCTCTCAAGCTGAATGATAAGCAGATACTCCTGCCCCTCCGTAAGGAGATTCTGGATCGTGAGCTCCGCGCTGATTTTTCCTTTGGTCTCATCGTAAGATGTCACATCCGCATTGGCGATCAGACGCTCTGCATCCAGGCTTCGTATCTCATAGGAGATCGCATCCACCGCCGTCTGGTAGGTCTGAATTGTAATCGGAAGCTTTCTGTCATCCCCGATCGGAATAATGCCGTCCCTCATATACGCGGCGTCCATCTCGGTCGAATAGCCATGCAGCTCTCCCAACTCCATGTCATCCTGGTACAGCGAAATAACCGGCAGCGTGGCGTCCGCCATATCCCTGGTTAAGTCCTCGTTCGTATGATTGGTCATGTTCCCAAATATCTCTAATGCGACTGCAAATACAAGGATAAGTACAATCGCTTTTATCGTACCTTTCTGCACGGTTGTTCCTCCTACATTAAAATAGCTACCGCTAACGCGATAGCTATATTGTATGCATTTTTGCCCAAAATCGCAAGGATTTTTGCACTTACCACCAGCGTCTGCATCTTCTGTGGCGGCATCTTCTACGATACATCTCATTATTCAAGAGTACACCGATCAATCCCCTCAAATTCGGATCCCGTCTGCGCGGTGGTCTCGGAGGCCTTGGACCGGGGCCGGGGCCTGGTCCCGGTCCTGGTCCGAGACCAGAATCTGGTCTTTGTGACCGGTCTCCTCCGAACTGCTCCGCTTCAAGCTGCACCTCCTGCGCTGCTTCCGTTGCTTCCTCTCCTGCCACCCGGTCAAAAATTTTATCGACAAGCATCTCAAGCATCAGTCGGTCCGGATATTCATCGAACATCAGACTTCCCTCATACTCCATCCTGTCACACTCGTCTTCTACATATTCGAGAATCTGTCTGACTTCCCTCGGATACAACTCTTTCATACGTTCCATATCTTTCTCATATTCCATCTCCGTCAGATACAGATTCTGCATCGGATAACTCATATAGAAAGGCATCTTGGGCACCGCGAACTGTTCATTAAAAAACTGCTCTTTCTGATAATCCACGCTCTGCTCCCTATGTCTTTTTTCATCTATATCATATGAGAAATATGGGGCATGAGTGCCTATTTTGCGATATCTTTTAGTTCGTTCAACAGATCCAGATCCGACTGCAGCACTTTCATGTTCGTGGTGATCGGCTCTTCGCCCGGTCTTGTCACAGTCATCTCAATGATCGTTCCCTCCTCTATCTCTCTGGAAAAAACTGCATTTAAGAATGCAACGAACTTCGGATGGTTCGCATCAAATTTGTTCTTGGCGTTCATGATTTTCATAAGTGACGACGGATTCATCATTGGATTGTCCTCCTCTATACGTTTACAAAGTTTTCTGACTCTTCTTTGAGGTTTTTCGCAACGGTGCTATTCTCCTCCATCTGATTGTTCACCTCTGAGATGGACTGTACCAGGGAATCGATGTTGATCGCCGCATCGGTGACACCCTTGGCGCTCTCCTCCACGGCACTGTTGATGCCGTCGATCGCCTCTGTCATCTCGGTGACACTGCCCATGATCGCATGCACTTCAACTGCATACTGTGCCATATTTTCATCGATGTGGGTGGCATCCTGATTATACTGCTGTCCGCCTGTGACGAACGAATTGTAATCCGGAAGCACGGTCTCATTAATGTAACCGATGATCTTCTCTGAGGAGCCAACCAGCCCCTTCACTGCCTCGATCACCATCTCGTTAATCGTCTGGATGTTGTTTGCTGTCTCACGGCTGGAGTCTGCCAGCTGGCGGATCTCATCTGCCACAACGGCAAATCCTTTTCCTGCCTCACCGGCTCTGGCTGCCTCAATGGAAGCATTGAGTGCCAACAGGTTCGTCTGGCTGGAGATACTTAAAATCTCGTCCGTCAGCTGTGCAACCTTTTCTACACTCTTGCTGCGTTCAAGTGCGGTGTTCATCTCGCCGGTGATCTCCTCGATCACCTGATTGGTATGCTCCATATTTTCTTTTGCGCTGTTCTCTAATTCGACAGCCCGGACCTTCATCTCCTGTGCATACCTGGAGATCTCATCCGTCCTGCTTGCCATGGTCTGCACGCGCTGCTCCACAGAACCGGTACTTACGCTGACATTGTTGGTTGTCGCAGATACTTCTTCCATGGTTGCTGACAACTCTTCCATGATCGCTGAAATGTCATTGGCGCTGTCATTTGAGGATGCGACATTGCCGACTACGTTTCCAACGACATTGTCAAGTACATGGGAATTGCTGATGATCTTAGACATAATGTTCTGCAATGTTGCGATAAACTCGTTGATCCCTCTGGCGGAATCGCCAATCTCATCGTTGCTCTTTACGGTAAGGCGCTTGGTAAGGTCACCGTTTCCGCTGTTGATATCATCAATCACCTCATACAACTGCTTCTTCTGCAACTGTAACGGACGGATGACTTTAACTAAAACGATCATAATAGTTACCACAAACGCAATGACAGACACAATGATAAGCAGTCCTGAGATCACAAAGCTCTGCTCAAACACGCTCTTCTGATTAGCCGCATGTGTGCTGATGCGGTCATCATTTGCCTCGATCAGGGTATCTAAGTTGCCACCGATCGCGGTCTGCCATGTCTGCATATTCACAAGCATCTGCTGCACTGCCGCGTCAGAATCCTTATCTGAAAGTGCTAAAATCTCTAAAATCGTCTGCTGTGTCTCATCAATCGTCGTAAATGTCTCTTCCAGCACTGCCTGCTCATCCTCGGTAAACCAGGACATATTCGCACGCAGTACATCCTCATACTTCGCCACCTTCTCCGCATAGGTCTGCAGGGAAGACATAATATCCTGCTTCAATTCTGTGTTGTTTCCTGCTGTCAGATACATATAGGATAACTTTAACGTCTTCTCATAGTCAAGGTTAATCTCATCTAATGCGACAAGATTGTCAATTCCCGTTCCACTGATCTTGGCACTGGAACGCTGATTAGTTCTAAGCCCGCTAAGTGTGAATATACCACATAAAATACCAGCTATTCCCAATACGATAACCGGTATCATAATCTTCCAAAGTACACTCATTCCTCGCTTTTTGTTCATTCATTTCCTCCTTAGTCTGTGCTATGTTTTTTGTTTCAAATATAGGACAATCTTCCTATATTTTATCATGAGCCCGCATATTTATGCAATTTATTTCTTTCTCCAATTTCTTAAGATTTCTTGAATCTTCTTAAGAATTTGAGCCTTGACTTTTGCATTTGACGCGTTATACTTGACTTAGTCAAGTGAGAGGAGGATATCCAACTATGGACTCACTAAACTATCTGTCCAGATATGCCACATTACTCTATAAAAATTTTGCATCTTATACTGCCGACCGCCTTGCAGGCATCGGACTTAATTTCGGAATGCTGTCCCTTATCGTGTACATCGGGAAGTATCCGGGATGCACGCAAAGCAGTGTGAAAGATGCCCTCAACATGGATTGGGGACATTGCCAGCGCAGCATCAACAAGCTTGCCGCGGACGGTTTTGTGCAAAAGGAAAAGGGATGCGATAGAAGCTGGCATCTTACACTGTCAAAAAAAGGTGACGAGGCATTCCTGCTGAGCCATCAGGTTTTTAAAGAATGGGACGATGACCTGTTAGCAGATTTAAGTGATGACGAGCGAGCCGTTCTGCTCTCCCTGTTAAAAAAAATCTGCTCTGGAAATCGGTTTGCCATGCCTGTTAAGGAGGAATCACTATGTATGAAAGAATCACTGCACCAGTAAATTATGGTGGAATGGAACTGAAAAACCCGATTATTTTTGCACCGACCTCGATGGGTCTTTCCGAGGATGAACTGATCGAGCGCTACCGTCGGATTGCCGCCGGCGGCTGTGGCATGATCATTCTCGGCGACGTGCCGGTGGAGAAAAGCCGCTTTGCCCCTTCCCTGCAGACGAAAAAAGGCTTTGCCTTTTACAGCAGACTCGTGGAAGCTGTCCACGGTGAAGGATGTAAGATCTGCGCCCAGCTGCACCAGTCCGACTCCGATATGAAAGCCATCTTAAAGTGCGTCCCTGCCGTTTTATTCAAAAAAATGAGTAAGGATGAGATGCGCGTCCGCTTAAATGAAGCCGTCGGTCCCTATATCACCAACCTGCCCGCCAAGCGGATTGAGGAGATCATAAACGGATTTTCAAGTACCGCTCTTCTGGCAAAACAAGCTGGATTCGATATGATCCAGGTTCACGGCGACCGCATGTGCGGAAGTTTTTCCTCTGCCATCTTTAATCACCGGACCGATTCCTACGGTGGAAGGGCCGAAAACCGCGCCCGCTTTGCCTGTGAGGCAGTCCGCGCTGTGAAAAGTGCCGTACCAGACATGCCAGTCGACTACAAGCTCGCCGTGAGACAGGAAAACCCACATTACGGAAATGCAGGTGTCCTCGAAGAGGAATTATCTGTTTTTGTCCCGCTGCTGGAAAAATCCGGCGTCACAAGCTTTCATGTGACATTGGCAGATCACAGCGATCTGGGCGACACCATTCCGACTGCGAAACACGCTTATTTTTCCGGTGAAGGCTGCTTTTTGAAATTCTGCGATGAAGTCAGAAAATACACCGCCCTTCCCATCTGCGGTGTCGGCGGTCTCTCCACACCGGATTTTATCGAAAAGCAGTTGGAGGACGGCAGGATCACCTGTGCCGCAATGAGCCGGCAGCTGATCGCCGACCCGGACTGGGTAAAAAAAGTCGCCACCCGTCAGGAGACAACCATCCGCCACTGTGTCCGCTGCAACAAAGCCTGTCTCGGAGGCATGATGGCGCACCAGGGTGTTCACTGCATTTATGAAGGAGGTACCAAAAAATGAGTTACGCGATCGTCTATAGCAGTAAAACAGGAAATACCAGACTTCTCGCCGATGCCATCCGTGAGGTGGCAGACGGTGACTGTATCTACTTCGGAGAACCATCCGATACAGCGCTTTCCGCAGACATTCTCTATGTCGGATTCTGGACTGACAAGGGAACTTGCGATACTACCGTTGCTGATTTTTTGAAAAAATTGGATGGAAAAAAGGTATTTTTGTTTGGCACCGCCGGATTCGGTGGCTCCCCTGCCTATTTTGAACAGATCCTCGGGCGGGTGCGCGCCAGCCTTCCGGGCTCTGCCCATGTGTCCGGCACCTATATGTGCCAGGGTAAAATGCCGGATAGCGTGAAATTGCGCTATGAAAAGATGAAAGCCGACCATGTGCCGGTTCCAGATATCGACGGGATGCTTTTGAACTTTGAAAAAGCCAAAACGCACCCCGACGAAACAGATTTGTCAAACTTTAAAAAATTAGTTCTCTCCTGCGGGCAGGATTAGATCTCGATCAGCTCATATTCATTGCTGCCGAGACCGATTTTAACTGCATGTGCAATGCAGCTTCTCCACTCTGCATCCGGATGTGTCATGTGGAAATGGTCATGATCTGCATGTTCCTCGTGCTCTGCGTGGGCATGTTCGATATTTTTCTCGAGCACGCTGCCGCTGACCGGACTCATCTTGTTGCAGAGGTCGGCACATGCCTGGTCTAGTGCCACCGGGTCAAAGGATGCCAGCATTCCCACATTCGGAATGATCGGGATATCGTTCTCTGCATGACAGTCACAGTTCGGTGACACATCACAGATCAATGACACATGGAAGCACGGTCTGTTCTGACAGACTGCAAGGCTGTACTCTGCCATCTTGTAATTTAACATTGCAATGGAATCTGCAAAATCTGCAGAAATTGCATCCTTCGGACAGACTGCAAGACATCTTCCACAGCCAACGCATTTATCATGATCAATTTTTGCTTTGTGATCTGTGATAACCGGTGCTCCGTGTGCGCAGATCCTGCTGCAGGCTCCACAGCCCACGCAGGCATCTGTGTGCACGCTCGGTTTTCCTTCGCAGTGCTGCTCCATTTTTCCGGCTCTTGAGCCGCAGCCCATACCGATGTTCTTGATCGTGCCGCCAAAACCAGCCATCTCGTGTCCCTTAAAATGCGTCAGTGAGATGAACACGTCTGCATCCATGATAGCAGAACCAATCTTGGCTTCTTTTACATATTCTCCGTTCACCGGAACAAGCGTCTCATTGGTTCCCTTTAATCCATCTGCGATCAGGACATGACATCCGGTCTGATATGGGGAAAATCCATTCACATATGCGGTCTCCAAATGGTCTAAGGCATTTTTTCTGCTGCCCACATACAGGGTATTGCAGTCAGTCAGGAACGGCTTGCCGCCTAACTCCTTGACATAATCTGCTACAACCCGCGCGTAGTTCGGGCGCAAAAATGCAAGATTGCCGTACTCGCCAAAATGGATCTTGATCGCTGCATACTTATCCGTAAAGTCAATCTGCTCAAATCCTGCTGTCTTCATCAGGCGATGTAATTTCTGGAGCAGGTTTTCGTTGCCTGTCGCTTTAAATGTTGTAAAATACACTTCTGATTTACTCATGCTGTTGCTTCCTCCTTCGTTTTACACCATGTTTTATCTCAATTTATCATGCTTTTTTTGCTGCGTCAACTGCGGAGGTCGTGCGGAAACTGCCATTTTGCATCGCTGTCCATTGTGCATTACTGCTGCCTCTACTGTGTTTTTTTCTTAAGTAACTGGAGCAATGCCAGTATCACTCCGCCAAGCAAAAAGAAATTCAGATGAAATGTGGAAACATCCATCGCAGGCTGTGGCACATCTAACGTAGTCGGTCCTGCCACAATTGCATAGAGCGATCCGATCACAAGCCCCAGAATAAAGTACATCATTTTTGAGCGCTGCTTCTCCAGCCCCATTTTTACCAAGCGGATACTGCTGACAATGCCGGTCAAAACGCCTACGCCAAAGACCACAAGAACCGGAAATACCGAAAAATCCAGATGCAAAAATGCCCGGATTGCATTCATGATCGGCACATAGAGTCCCATAATAAGTAACAATGTGGAGCCTGATATTCCCGGAAGTACCATCGCAGAAATCGCGATCATTCCCGCAGCAAACACGAATATGCTTTTCCCAATTGACAGGTGGGCAAGGCTCATTCCGTCCCCGGTTATCACTCCGTTAAAATAGGTGATCGTCGCGACAATTGCCACGCCGAATAATGTAAAGATCAGATTTTCATATTTTCCGGCAAACGCCTCTTTTTCCTCCACCAGTATCAGCGGGATTGCAAACACTGACAGCCCCAGAAACAGGGAGCAGAGT
>CAVCFM010000394.1:20782-22169 GCA_963601305.1 bacterium
GTTCATAGATATGCGTGTCAAACACCTGCCCTAAGACAAGCACGGATGCGCAGAATCCGATGATCCAGCCGATTCCCAGTTTTCCCAGAAAGCGGAATGCCGAAATCCGCTCCTCCTTCGTTCCTGTGATGATGTGATTCAACGAAATAATAAATTTATCATAAAATCCCAGTATAAAGGCAATGGTGCCTCCCGACACACCGGGCACACTGTCCGCCAGTGCCATGCAAAATCCCTGGATTGCGGTAACTATCAACTTCATAAAAATGACCTCCTTGATGTCTTTTTTGACTGCTTATTTTTTTATTCTGCCACGCTTCTTATACATAACTGCTGCAAACGCTGCCAGTAAAACCGGCGTTATCACAGCAACCGTCATTACCAGATTTTTATTCAGATGCGAATCCGAAGTCATATTTAGGGAAAGCGCATTGGAGACATAGGATGCATTGGTTGCGTAATCCACAAGATTTGCAACAATCCGGAAATCTCCCACATACATCACACGCACCGGAATGGAGATTGTTGTCTGCTCGCCCGGTGCCAATGTGTCAATCGTTCTTGACTGGTAGGAATTCTCCCCGAATTCATCCATCGGGAAGCTCTGTTTGCGCTCCGCATCGACGACAGACAAAAACAGATCTGCGCCTGTGAGCGTCTGGTTCGAACTGTTGGAAACTAACACCTCCACATTTCCGTTGTAAATCGGCTGCGCGCTGACACCCTCCGGTGAAACGATCTGCACGCTGACACCGCCTGCCGGCTCTGCCTGTACCTGCATCGGATTTATCAAACTAAGCACAGCAAGCGCAACTGCTGCCATGCAGGATATTACTTTTTTCTTCATTACTTTTCTCCCTTCAATGCAATCTGGTTGCCCGTCAGATACAAGATGCCAATGGATGCCGCTGCAAAAATAACAAGCGGCACTATATATCCGAAAAGCGCTGTTATCGGCTGATGAAACGTCAGCATCTGAGACATCATATTAAAACAGCATGCCACCGGATCTATTTTTAAAATGGTCTTGCCCACAATGGAGAGCTTGAAAATTCCCTGCATCAATGCCGGCAGTGTCAGCACGAACATGATCAAAATGGAGACCAGCACAGAGCCCTTCGAGCTTTTCATCAGAATCGAAAGCACAATGGACAGCGCTGCAAATGCGACAAGCAAAAGCAGTCCGCCAAAAAATGTCATAAACAGCGCTTTTGTGGTAAGCGCCGAACCCACTCCGATCGCTACAATATAAGGGATTGCGGAAATATATAAGATCACGCCGATCAGTAACACGCCCAGATATTTCGCAAATGCCAGATTGCGTTTGGAAATCGGTGTTAAAAGCAGGCTTTCCAGTGTATTTTCCTCGCGTTCCGCAACCATGCTC
>CAVCFM010000395.1:0-9890 GCA_963601305.1 bacterium
ATCGTTCCCTTTTTTTTTTTTTTTTTTGTGACCTTTTTTCCAGTCAATGACTCTAATCTGGCTGTTTCTTTTTCTTCCACAAGTTCTGTGCCATGAACTAAATAAGCACCTGATTCATATAATTTTACCATAATAATTTGCCCTTTCCCCTTTCTATGCTCTGATATATAAAGTTCCTTCCATGATCTTTCTGGCTGTTCTCTGTACTGCAACCCCCGGAACCTCTATTCCGGTTTGCTTTTTCTCTACTTCCTGATACATCGTCATGACACCGCTGGGATGTCCGATGCGGACAGTCTGCTTTCCGGCTTCTGCGGTTCCGATCACTTTCTCGATCAGTGTTCCCGGAACAAATGCCGCCACACTGTATGAGCTTGCCGAGGTAAGCGGACACGCTTTATGGCACTTAAATACTGAGATGACACGGACACACATATCCATGTCCTCTTTTTTTACCACCTCGCCCTCAAGGTTTTTAAACTCAGCAGGTTTTGTCAGAACACCTACTTTAGGAACAGCCGGACTGTTCGCCGTCGCATCTTCCAGATCCTTCGCAAAGCCCATTCTGCACGCTGCCGTGCCACGGATTTTTTCCAATAATTCCATCGCATTTTTATTGGCATTTACCTCTTCCGGCAATTCGGTTCCCTTTAAGCCAACATCCTCCGCGCGAACCATCACCATCGGATTGGATACATCCAGAATACTTGCCTCGATGTTCCCAAGGCCCGGGATATCTAAAATATCCAGCTTGTTTCCCGTCGGGAAAAGTTTCCCGGTTTTTGCCCCTGCCGGATTCAAAAAGTTGACCTTTAACTCCGGGGCTGTTCCGTCGACACCTGCGATATGGCAGTCTCCGTCTATTGCGATTTTTCCTGCCTCACATGGAACGGTTACATCGATTTTTTTATCTGTGTTCCTGTTCAACATGTGCACAGTCGTAATCGGCTCTGTAATCTGCACAAGTCCCTTGTCGACGGCAAACGGTCCGACAGCAGCCGTCATATTCCCGCAGTTTGATTTGTAATCCACCTGGCTTTTCCCGACGATAACCTGTCCCACCAGATACTCCACATCAATTCCCGGCTCCTCGCTCTTCCATACGATTACAATTTTATTGTTGGAAGATACCGTTCCACCAAGTCCATCTATCTGCTTCGGATCCGGGTCACCCATTGCCTGCAAAAATATGGAATCCCACTGTTCTTTATCCTGCGGCAGATCCTCGCGCAGGAACATACATCCCTTGCTTGTTCCACCGCGCATAAACGTTGTCTTAAATTCTCTCATATTTCATCCTCCGCTTATTATTTTTGATATATTTATCATATCGAACCACCCATTTTTTGTATAATGTATATATTTTATTCTTCCATAACCATTTTTCATGTACAAAAAAAATGGACGTCAAAAAGGCTTTCCCTTTTCAACGTCCATTTTTCTTTTTCTATTACATCTCTATTACAATATTGTCCTCAACATAGCGAATGAAATTCTTCAATGCTTTAGACATATCTTTTTTGTTCTTGTAGACGAACCATGTATTTCTCGTCACCGGCGTTCCGTCACGCCGGATCATCGGTGTCAGCGTAAGCTGCAGCGGATTCTCATAATTCTGTGGCAGAAAACAGATGCAGTATCCAAGTCCCTTTGATACCAGCTCCCATGCAGCATCCACATATTTGCCGGCAGAAAATCCATCGGGAACGCTCGTACCAAACCGCTCTTCCCACCACTCCTCAATTAATTGCGCCGATTTCTCATTGGTGCGGTAGACGATGCGCGTCATTTTGGGCAAATCTTCTATGCAGAATTGCTCTTTTGTCATAATATACCCCTGGTAATCGTCAACGCGCCCCTGCTCGACGTCACCCTCGTAATCGCCTCGCACAAATGCAGCATCCACCTCTCCCTCGCATGCTTTGCGAAACAGCAGCGTGGATGTATCGTTGACGATATCAAATTGCACATCATGATGATTGGAGAGATAGGCAAACAGCATATCGGGCATGAAATACTTCGTGTAAGTATAAGGCATCCCGATGGTTATAATCTCCTTATCCTCCGCCAGCAGACGACCAAGTTCGCTCTTCGTCCGCTACAAAAAAGTGATGTACTCTTCCGCTTTCCCCGCAAGGAACTCACCTTCCCGCGTAAATTCCACACCTTTGGTGCTCCGTTTGACGATTTTTATTCCGAACTCGTCCTCTATCACCTTAAGCCGCTTTGTCAGCGCAGGCTGAGTGATATACAAATGCTCTGCCGCCTTTGTGATATTTTGGGTATCATTCAGCTCATATAGGATCTGCCAGTCTGTATCTCTCATCTTTTGACCTCTTTCCAAACGACATACCGCTATTATAGCAAATCCCTTTTTTTATTGCAATAAAACGTATCCTCCCGCAGCTGCGCACCACACAGCTCCTATCGCTCCCGCAGCTTAAAACTCATATGGTTTTACCTGACGTACCACATCCATGATCGTGCCGTCTCTCGCCTCGATGATGCCGACAACCCGGTCTGCAAACTGTACCGGTTCCGGTTCTCCGGTAATGGAGTATGCAATATCCCGAAGTTCCTCGATGGTCTTAAACGGAATATCCTTGACATCCTTCATGCATTCGATCAGATCCTTTCTCGCCGGATTGATCGCAACACCATAGTCTGTGACAACGACATCCACGGATTCCCCAGGTGTCGTCACCGTTGTCACATTCGTGCAGATTGCCGGGATTCTTCCCTGAAGCAGTGGGCAGATGACGATCGTACATTTTGCACCCGCTGCCGCATCCGGATGTCCACCCTGCGCTCCGGTGATCACACCGTCAGAGCCAACCACAACATTGACATTAAAGTTTACATCCACTTCCAGAGCTCCGAGGATTACGAAATCCAGCTTGTTGACAAATGCACCCTTGTTAAACGGATTTGCGTAGGCTCCGGCACTGATCCTGTGATGGTTTGGTCTCTTTACAGATTCTACTGCGGAGGTATCAAAATCCTGCGTGTCAAGCAGCATTCCAACCAGACCCTCGTCAAGCAGGTCACACATGCCCTTTGACATGCCACCGACTGCAAAGCCCATCTTGATGCCGCGCTCTCTCATAACTTTTCCGAGGGATACCGCAGATGCGATGGACGCACCTCCGACGCCCGTCTGATAAGAGAATCCATCCTTAAAATACGGTGTGTTGATAACGAATTTTGTACAGTAATCTGCCATCATGATCTTTCTGACATCGGTGGTCGGCTTTGCGGCACCGGTCGCTATTTTTTCCGGGATACCAATCTGGTCTACAACACAGACATAATCGACTTTCGTACAATTGATATCCGCCGGATAATTCGGGAACGGAACCAGACAGTCGGTCACTGCAACTACCTTGTTCGCATGGTTACCATCTACAAAGGAATAGGAAAGCACACCGCAGTCGCTTTTTCCGCCGACTCCCTTGCAGTTGCCGTAATCGTCGCAGGTCGGTGCCCCGATAAAGGAAATATCAATTGTTGTCTCGCCAGTCTGGATCGCACGGATCCTTCCTCCATGGGAGCGCATGATCGCAAGACCTTTTAATTTTCCGTTTGAGATTGCCTCTCCGATCTTTCCGCGCACACCGGAGGACTGGATGTTCGTAATCGTGCCATCCTCAATCATCGGAAGCAACGCATCATGTGCCTTGCCGAGTGAGCTTGCACAGATGGTGACATCCTTGATCCCCATCTTATGTACCTCTTCCATAACCATATTGACGACCAGATCACCTTCCCTGAAATGGTGGTGAAAGCCAAGTGTCATTCCGTCATGTGCGCCGCATTTTACAAGTGCATCATGAATAGAGTCCACCAGCTTGCTGGTATCGTGATTCATCACAACTTTTGTGATTGGTCCCTGCTTGTGAAACTCCGTTCCGTCCTTATAAAAATTCCCCTGAAATACTTCTTTTCCGGTCATTTTTATAATCTCTTCCGGTATCTCTCTTCCTACTTTGTTTATCATTTTACAGTTCCCCCTTATAAACACCCGATGCTTTTGCAAGTTCAATGGTTCTCTTTGCGCCATCGTAAAAGGCAATATCGATCATCTTTCCGTCTACGGTAAACACGCCGATTCCCTGTGCACTCTTCTCGTCGATTTCCTTTACAACCTTCTCTGCAAAAATGATATCCTTTTCGCTCGGTGTAAAAATCTCATGCACGATGGAAATCTGTCTCGGATTGATGATGGATTTTCCATCGAAGCCCAGCAGATGAATGTTCTCTACATCCCTGCGGAATCCTTCCATATCATCAAGATTCGTATAAACCGTATCAAAACACTGCACGCCGGCTGCCCTCGCAGCAATGATCATCTGCTGTCTCGCACCCATAAGCTCGATTCCCGTTCCCGTGATATGTGTCTGTAAGTCTTTAGTGTAGTCTCCTCCGGATAAGGCGATTCCGAACAGTCGCTCTGACGCCTCACAGATTTCCAGCGCCTTTAAGATACCTTTTGCAGATTCCAGCGCCGCCATGATCAAAGTGCGTCCTTCCGGAATATGAAACTCCTTTTCTGCAGCACTCACTGCTTCCTCTACCATCTGTACATCCCTTGCGCTCTCTGTCTTTGGAATACGGATGGAATCGGCACCACCTGCCACTGCACAGCGGATATCCTCTTTCCAGTACGGTGTATCAAGTCCGTTGATACGAACCACACGCTCCACGCCGTGATAATCAATTTCCTGCAATGCGTGATACAGTGAAAATCTTGCTGCATCTTTTTCCTTCTCTGCAACCGCATCCTCAAGATCAAGCATGATGGAATCCGGTTTGTAAATATAAGGGTCTTTTATCAGTCCCGGTTTCTGACAGTTTAAAAACATCATGGTTCTTCTCAGTCGTTTTTTATCTGGATGACTCATCGGATCGCACCTCCCCACGGAAAATTTTCTTTCTGGTCTGCTGCGCGGAATACCGCACCTTCCACCCTTGCTTTCAGCGTGCAGTCTAATGCACCTCTGTCTACAATTTTAATTTTTGCATGTTCCACCCCAAGATTATTTAATGTGTTTAACACCGTGTTCCGGATGCTGTGTCCAAACTGATTGATTACAGTACTCTCCAGTTCAAATTCGATTCCGGACTCATTCGGCTCGATGGTTACCATTGCATCGCTGGACTCTAATGTTCCGGCTACTGCTGTCTTTGTAATATTCATCAACGCCGTCCTCCTTTTCTTGATTTTCTATAAATATTTTAAATCCGTCCCTTCCCGTTTGTATAATTGTCAAAAAGAATGTACCGATAACTTTTTATCATACTTACACCTGTTGACAATCCGGTCCTATGGTTTTAAACTAATCGTTGCGTTTCCATAACATTTATTTCTATATATAAGGGGAATACTTATGATAAGAAGGATTAAGAATTTTACAATTATCACCATCAGCATTTTTATCATGGCAGTGGGTGTCTACTTTTTTAAATTTCCGAACAACTTCTGTTTCGGCGGTGTCACCGGTGCAGCTGTCGTATTCGCAAAGATCACGCCCATGTCTGCCAGTACCTTTTCTTTTGTGGTAAATATGGCGCTTCTGGTGTTGGGTTTTATTTTTCTAGGGAAAAAATTTGCCATCAAGACAACCTATGCAACCGTATTATTGTCCGGTCTGCTTCTCTTATTCGAGCACATCCATCCGCTGATGCAGCCATTGTCTAACGAGCCGATGCTCGAGCTTGTTTTTGCCATCACACTCCCGGCGATCGCCTCCGCACTGCTTTTTTACGAAGGAGCCTCAAGCGGCGGAACCGATGTCATTGCAATGATTGTCAAAAAATACACGCAGGTCGAGGACATTGGCATCGCACTTTTTATTACGGATCTGATCATGATCATCATTGCATGCTTTGTGTTTGATATAAAGACCGCACTCTATTCATTTGTCGGCCTGACTTTAAAATCTTTCCTGATCGATGCCATCATCGAAAATATCATGCTGCGCAAATCCATCATGATCACATGCGATGACAAGGATTCCATCTGCCGTTTCATCACAGAGGAATTAAATAAAAGCGCCACGATTGTCAATGCAAAGGGCGCTTATACAAACGAAGACCATTATCTGATCTTTACGACACTTACCAGACAGCAGGCCGCTGCGGTCAGAAGCTTTATTCACGAGAATAACCTGAAAGCTTTTATTTCCATGTCAAGTACCAGTGAAGTGTTCGGCAAGGGCTTCACTTCTATCTGACAGTGATTCCAGCCTCGTTGATGTTATACAGAAAGTGTGTGACAGCAAGAAGGTCTGCACAGCCCCCCGGGCTGATATATTTTTCTATAAAATCTTCATCCATGTGCCGAATGCCGGCTCTCCCTTTTTCCGAGAGCATGCCCCCTGCCGCAAGCACGTTCCTGGCACAGTCCTGCGCATAGCACATCGTCTCTCTGTTATGTCTGGATGCGATATTGGTATCCTCCGTATCTGCGATCAGATATAACAGCGTGTGCACCAGCGCATCATTAACGGAAATATCTGCGTGACGCAGTATTGTGTATACAGGAAGCGAGATTTCTCTTACCACTTCGTATCCGCTCTCCGCAATGCCGCGCACTCCCCGGATCCCGTAATCTAAATACATGCGTTCTCCCTTCGTCAACACGCTTTTATCCTTTAGCCCTGCAAAATCCCTGTCACAGATTCCTTCACACAGCCTGGCAGCGCACTCGCAGATACATTCACTATTAAGTGCCTCCCCCTGCCTTCCGAGTAACCATCCCACACAACCACAGAGAATTCCCAGTGAAAAAATCATGCCTTTGTGCGTGTTTACTCCATCGGTAAAAAGGAACATCTTTTTTTCTTCTTCCGCTCCTATGCCGCGAAGTGCCGGCAATAATTCCTGTATGTCCTTCCCGCTGTATTCTTCTCCTTTTTGCAGAATTCGGTCAAAAGTCATATGAAGCGCCGCAGTCGAGGACATAAATGTAAAATAATCCATATCGTGATGTGCCCCGTTATTTACCCGATCCACAAGTCCCGGCTTTGGCGTTGCCGCCACTTCATACAGCATGCTCTCCACCGCCAGCGCTGCGACTGCACTCCTTGTGTCCATCCCATCCATTCCGGCAATCCCCCTTTTGTTTTTCTGTCTTTATTAAATCACTTTCCCGTGCATCATGTAAAACTCCTTCTGTTTATGGTCTCATTCAATTTGGGAATGACCGGTTGTATTTATTTTTCGTATATTTTTTTATATAATGAGCACATACAAAAGGGGGAATTTTTATGATGTCAGATTTTTTTGTCACACCCATAAAACCAGACAACTGCACTGCCATGGCACAGGTGGATACTCTGCTTGTATCCGAGGGGATCCGCAAAGACGCCCATCTTGATTATACCTGTGGCATTTTTGACGATGAGGGCAGGCTCATTGCAACCGGAAGCTGCTTTTCCAACACGCTGCGCTGTTTTGCCGTGAGCGCTTCCTATCAGGGGATGGGGCTGTTAAATCTCATTCTGACTCACCTGATTGAAGTACAGGTCAGGCGCGGAAACACGCATCTGTTCCTCTACACGAAAGGTTCCTCTGCCGCATTTTTCAAAAGTCTCGGGTTTTATGAAATTGCCCGGGTTGATGACGACCTTGTATTTATGGAAAATACCAAAACCGGGTTTTCCTCCTACCTGGCATCACTGGAAGCTCCTGCCCAAAAAGGTGGCAAATCCGCTGCCATTGTCATGAATGCGAATCCGTTCACACTTGGACATCAATATCTGATCGAACGGGCTGCCTCTGAGAACGATATCCTGCACCTTTTTATGGTAAGTGAGGACTGCAGTCTGGTGCCCTACTCCGTAAGGAGAGAACTGATTTTAGAAGGCACTTCGCATCTTTCCAATATTGTCTATCACGACAGTGGCTCCTACATCATCAGCAATGCCACATTTCCGAGCTATTTTCAGAAGGATAGTGTCTCCGCCATCTGCGGTCATGCCAGACTTGATTTATGTATTTTCTGCCGGATTGCCGAACAGCTTGGCATCACCGCGCGCTATGTCGGCGCCGAAAAGAAGAGTCTGGTCACCGGAATCTACAACGAGATCATGCGCTTAGAACTTCCACTTTACGGCATCAACTGCGTTGAAGTTCCCCGCACCCAGTATAACGGGCAGGATATCAGCGCCTCTACGGCGCGTCTTGCAATCCGCCGGGATGATTTTTCCCTGCTGAGATCGCTGGTTCCAGACTGCACGTACCGCTATTTTACAAGTGACGCTGCCGCACCTGTCATTGCCGCGATAAAGTCCGCCAATGACATTATCCACTATTAGAGAGGGAGATTTTTATGAATACTTCAGAACTGGTTACGATTGAAGATATGATGAATTGCCGGGAACGGCGCGCCGCCATCCAGCAGGAATACCTTGACGCCTTTCACGCCACCGTGATTTCCTTCTGTATGAATATTCCCGGTCCCATCAAAACAAATGACGACATCCGTGCCGCCTTTGACAGTGGCTGCAATTCTATTCTGCGCGCACTTACCACACACAATATTTCGATCCTGGCAAAAAAAGAACTCCATGAAAAAACCGGAGACGAGCTTATCCTGTGCGTTAACCAGGCTGCTCCTGAAATCAAAGATCTGATGTGTGCAATTGAAGAATCCCATCCACTGGGCAGACTTTTTGATATCGATGTCTTAGACCAAAACGGGCAAAAACTTTCCCGCACTGCCTATCGCAAATGCATTTTGTGTAACTGTCAGGCACAGGAATGTGCCCGCTCCCGCAGGCACAGTGTGGATGAAATGTTTGAAAAAATAACAGATATGATAGAAACGTGGCATGCCACACAGGCGTAAGGCATGCTACGCCTTTACCGCCCAGCGCATCTTCGTAGAGCGCGCTCTTCCGTTCTGGGCGCACTCCTGTGCACTCGGTCTTATCACATCTTTTGCGTAATCTGCGTAGATTCCCGCCTTATAACCTTCCTTTAACGCCTTTTTGACCAGCTTGTCCTCTCCCGAATGAAACGTAAGGATTGCTACACGTCCACCCGGTTTTAAGGCATCCGGCAGTTTTTCCATGAACTCGTATAAGACCTCAAACTCACGGTTCACATCGATACGGAGTGCTTGAAATACTCGCTGGCAGGTCTTTTTGACGGTATCTTTCTTTTCTTTTTCCGGCAGAAAATCCAGTGTTTTTTCAATCACTTCCCGCAATTTTGTCGTTGTGTCGATGGAACTGCCCTTTCTGATCTCATCCGTGATTGCTTTTGCCAGCTCCTCACAGTACGGCTCATCCGAGTTCTCATAGAGCATTCCGGCAAGTTCTTCTCTGGTGATCGTTGCAAGGCGCTCTGCCGCACTGATTCCCGCCTCCTGATTCAAGCGCAGGTCAAGAGGTCCATCCACTTTGAATGAAAAACCACGCTTTGGGTTATCAATCTGCATAGAAGAAACCCCTAAATCCGCCAGAACGAAATCAAAGCCACCGACTTCCTTTGCGATCTCATCAATCGTGCAGAAGTTCTGCAGGCGGATAGTCAGAATATCCTCCCCGTACCCAAGCCCAGCCAGCCGCGCTTTCGTCTTAGCCGACTCTTCCGGGTCAACGTCCGTTGCATAAATGTGTCCCTGTCCATTCAGACATGCGAGCATTGCTTTTGTATGCCCGCCATATCCTAATGTCGCATCAAACCCAATCTCACCCGGTTTGATATCTAATGTATCAAGGATTTCTGACACCATGATTGAAATATGTGTTCCCGCTGGTGTATTTCCTTTTTTTATGACATGTTCGATCATGTCCTGATATTTTTCCGGCTGAAGTTCCTTATATTTTTCCTCAAACTTCCTCGGGTATTTTCCTTTGTAACGTACACGCCTTTTATGCGGT
>CAVCFM010000396.1:0-1518 GCA_963601305.1 bacterium
GGTACGGCATTTATCATGATTCCAAGGATTATGCCGTATGCTTTGGTGTGGAAAACGGAGTCTGGGAGGAAGCAGAAACCGGCGTAAAAGAGCAGACCTCCTCTGTGGGAGACGGAGAAATCGTGATGGCTGGCGGGCATATGACCGTAGAACAGCTTACGGCGATGCTCAACACGATCCCACTTGAGATTTCATTTGTGGATGCGGATAACATCAACCGGTTTTTCAACGAGGGACCGAAGGTCTTCAAACGTCCTGGAATGGCAATCGACAGGGAGGTATTTTCCTGCCATCCACCGAAAATCGAGCAGCAGGTGAGAAGGATTATCGAGGAATTCCGCAATGGAACGTTGGATAAGGTGCCGGTATGGATGGACAAGAACGGAAAGACCATGCTGGTGACTTACATGGCGGTCAGAAATCGCGATGGAAAGTATCTTGGCACGATGGAACTGGTTCAGGATATGGACTTTGCAAAGGAGTATTTTCAGAAGTAATTGAAATTACAGGGGGGCATACAAATGGGTAAAAAAGTACAAAAGAAAAGTGCACCTAAAAATAAAAAGCTGACCGTGGCGCAGTGGATTATTCAAGAGACCGTTAAAAATGGCTATCGTGCAGGAACACTGACCGGGTGGAAGCATCTGACGGTGGATGGAGCTGTTATGGAACTTGTCGGTGGGCGGAAGAATTTTATCGAACAGGCCAGGCGCATTGATAAAGAAGCTGCGGCAGGCTGGTCAGATAAGATAAAATTTGACTGGGGCAGTGTGAATACAGATATCAGGAAAGTAGATTATGCGGTTGCTGTCATACCGGAACTCTGCCACATGGAAGGCATTGAGGACCCCAGAGAACATCAGTTAAAGTTGATATCCAACGTGCAGTTCTGGCGTAAAGAGGCGGGGGATTGCGCATGGCTTCTGGAATACTACGATGATATGTTGTCGAAATTAGAAAAAGGAATCAAAAAAGAAGAGGCAGAAGATACGCTTCGTTTTCAATGTATCAATGCCATTGCGGTGCAGAGGGAACCGGTGTGGGAACGGGTATTCAGCGCACGGGTATTCGGTGATTCCAAGATTTTTAAGGATAAAAATAAAGGGTATAGAGCGGCAGCTCTTACTATTTTGCGGAATCATTCCCCGTACTATGAGGAAGGAATGAGCGATGATGAACTGCTGGATATGCATGAAATTCATTCCTATGCGCAGATAATCGAGTGGAAGGGACCATTGCAGTATCAGATAGACCATCAAACGGTTATTGATACCGCTGCAAATTGTTACGGAACGGTGATAAACACACAGACAATGGAACACTCCGCCCCATATGCACTTCCCGGTTGCAAACGGATTATGACAATTGAGAATAAAGCGAATTATGAGAGCATGACCTACGCAGATGACACCCTTTACATTTTCTGCCATGGATTTTTTACACCCAAAGAGGTCAGATTTTTAAAACAGATCTGCGAGATTGTCCCGGAAGATTGTGAATTTTATCACTGGGGAGATA
>CAVCFM010000396.1:1528-4525 GCA_963601305.1 bacterium
GATATGGATTTTGGTGGGATTGGCATATTTCAGTTTACTAAGGGAAATGTGTTCCCGAAGCTATTGCCATACAAGATGGGAGTAGATGATTTTAAGGCGGCGGTGGAAGCTGGCGCTGGGATAGAATTAGAAGCACAGACCAGAGAAAAATTAGAACACAAAGAGGCAGGACTGCTTAGCGGGTTAAAAGACATCATATTAGAGAAAAATTTGACGATCGAACAGGAACGATTGCTGTAAAAGCCTTGACATTTTTCGATTTTCCGATAATCTAAAGAGAGAAAAAAGAAAGGCAATTTGTAACTATGGCAATTAATAAGAATGGTATTGTAGTTTTAGGAGCAGTATTTGTAGATATAAAGGGATTCCCGGAGGACATTTATGTACCGGATGGCAGAAATGCAGGACGCGTGGAGTATGTGCACGGCGGAGTGAGCCGCAACGTGGTGGAGGACATCGCCAATCTGGAGCTTCGTCCTACATTCCTTGGAATTGTGGATGATTCTGCACTCGGAGAGGCAGTTGTCCGCAAATTGGAGAACCACAAGGTAAATACATCCTACATGCAGTTGATCCCAAACGGTATGGGAACCTGGCTTGCGGTGTTTGACAATAACGGCGATCTGGCAGGGTCCATCTCCCAGCGTCCGGACCTTAGCGCGGTGCTTACGATGTTGGAGGAAAAGGGCGACGAGATTATCGGAGAGTGCGATTCCGTTGTCGTGGAAGTCGATATGGACAAGGATATCATCAAAAAGGTTGTGCAGCTCTGCGAAAAATATCAGAAAAAGCTGTATGGCGTTGTCAGCAACATCAATCTGGTGGTGGAGCGTAGAGACTTTTTACAGAAATTCGACTGTTTTATCTGCAATCAGTTGGAGGCAGGCGTGTTCTTCACCGACGATTACAGTGAGAAGACGCCGGATGAGCTGAGCAGCATTTTGTCGGAGCGCATTTCGGTGGCAAAGATCCCTTCCATGATAGTCACGATGGGTGGACAGGGCGCTGTCTATGCAGACATGGATGGCAACAAGGGATTCTGCCCGGCGAAAAAAGTACAGGTGAAGGATACGACAGGGGCAGGCGACGCGTTCTGCGCCGGTGTCTCCAGCGGACTGACCTACGGAAAAACGCTTAGCGAGGCAGTTGAGATCGGAACACGCCTTGCGGCATCCGTCATCACTTCTTCCGAGAATGTGTGCCCGCGTTTTTTGCCGGAAGAATTTGGAATAAAGGCATAACAGGTATTGACAGATGATTTTAAAAAAGAGAATCCCGAAAGATTTTTATAAATTATTCCGCACCAGAAACAGGGATGCTTACATGCAGTTTCTGGTCGCGATCTATGAGGAAAACAACGAAGTATATGCCTCTCTCGGACTCACGATGGAGGAGTGCCGGGTGATTATCGAAGACACGATCACCCACGCCCGCATCGTGTGGGAAGAGGAGGATGAGACGGAAGAAGGAGAAGAGCTGGATGCATTATGGGAAAGCGCTTCTCCTTCCGGCATCTTAAGCAGGCTGATCAAGTGGGGCTGGTTAAAGAGCGATTTTGACGAAAAATTAAATACCTACGTGATCTCATTCCCGGAGTACAGCCAGCTGTTTGCGGAGCTGTTTAAAAAGCTGCAGAATGAGGACGACAGCAGAGAGAGGGAGAGCATCCTCTCTATTTATAGTGCCTTATTTACCTATCATTCCGATGCGGACAAGAACAACGACATTTTAAAAAATGCGCTGCGCACCTCAAAGAGCCTCGGGCAGCTGCTGTCCAATATGCAGGACGGTATGCGTGCCTATTTTGACGAGCTGTCCGACAAAAAGAATTTTATCGGGATCCAGCAGGTGCTTGTGGAGGAGATCAATAACAGCGACAGCAAAAAATATGCGATCCTGACGACGACAGACAGCTTTTACCGCTACAAAGAAGCGGTAAAGGAACTGATCAGCCAGATCTTGCAGGCGAATGAGCAGAAGAAAAAAGAACTGCTCCGTGCGGGGGCAGGATTAGAACCGGGTTCCGTCGCACAAAAACGCAACCAGTACAGCATGGAGTACTGCGAGGAGGCAAACAGGCTCGTCTATCAGGTGGAGCGCGAATTTGACCTGATAGAGCGCAAGTACAACAAGCTCATCGAGCAGAAAACGATTTTTGCAAAGCGTGCGCTGGCGCGTATCCACTACATTTTGCAGGAGGGTGTCGGCGAGGACGACAACATTATCAAGCTGATCAACCTCTTGGACCGCAGCGAGAAAAAAGACGAGATCTTAGAGGAAATGCAGGGGCGCATCCGCTTTACGGCACAGTTTAAAAATATTACGGATGACAGCTTTTCCAACAGAAGAGAGCGGGCGACAGGCGAGTTTGTGCCGGTTGTGCTCGAGGAGAACGAAAAAGGCGCTGCGCCGGAGATGACAGACTTTGTGCCAAAGCCGCTTTACACGAAAAAGCAGCTGCAATCCTTCCGGGAGAAAAATATGGTGGACGGTGCATTTGTCGCGACCGAGCAGACGGTCCAGTCGGTGGAAGACTTGGAGAAACTGTTGTTTTTATGGCAGGAGGAGACCGCAGACCGTCTGGGAGAGGACACCGTGCGTGTGGAAGGCGAGATTGCAGGCAAAGATGGATTTACTTATTCGAAGCTGGTGATTGCGGATGGAAAGGAAGAAGTAAGATAGATGTTAGAATATATGGAAAACGTATCGCAGAGCGAGGCGGAAAATATCAGAAAGACGATACAGGATCTGTTCCGGCAGACCTGTATTTTGCAGGTAAAATGTGACCCGGTGACACTTGTGCAGCGGGATAACCCAAGATATCAGGTCTGCTCACGCAACCGGGAGTTTATCGCGGATTATCTGGCAGTGTTAGACTGCGAGCTGGTGCATGACCCGCAGGAACACATTTTCCGCATCACCGGGGACGGCGTGATGACAGAGCGCATGAGCCTTACCACGACAAAGTTAGTCATCCTGTTAAAAATGATCTACCGG
>CAVCFM010000397.1:0-3256 GCA_963601305.1 bacterium
GCTCCTTTTCGTCGGTAATCATATGGATGATACGCTCCACAAGCACCGCGGTCTTGCCGGAGCCTGCTGCCGCCGCCACCAAAATATTCCGTTTTCTTAAGTCAATGACCTGCTGCTGTTCCGTGGTCCATGATACACTCATGCTTCTTCGTCCTCTCTGGTTTTCTTCATTGCGCTAAGGATTTCCTCCGACTTATCCATTTTTTCCATCTTGTGGAATTCATAGCCCGGAATCCTGACATCAAATCCGCACACCGTATGGTACGGACAGTAATCGCACCCGCTTTTTCCATCCAGCTGGTACGGCTTTACCGCCACATCCCCCGCCATGATCTGCTGCCCAGTTTTTACGATCAGCCGGTTCACATACTCTGCCATCGTCTCAAATTCATCGGCATCCGCCATCTTGGAATTGGCTTTCGGTGTTCCATCCGTCTTAAGCGCCACCGGAATTACCGAGGAGCTGCCGGAAAATTCCTCATCCATCGCCCGGTACACCTGCGGGTCGGCATTGACAAGCCCGTTTAGCTTCAACTGCTCCAACAGGGCATCGCGGATTTCTTCCTCCGACTCCGTTCCGTCTCCATCGACCATCGGATTCGTGATGTGGTAGTAAAAAATCCCCGCCGGTTCCGCCTTCTTTCCCGGATGCTTTTTCTGCTCTAACTCCAACGCCGTGTTCATATAGACCACCAGCTGTAACTGTAAGCCATGATACAGGTTCAGCAGTGAAAAACTGGTATTGCCGGACTTGTAGTCGATAATTTTTACATAGACCTTATCTGCGGTCTCATAGGTGTCCACACGGTCAATACGCCCTACCAGGCGCATTTTTTCTTCCTCGCCCAGCGTAAAGCGGATTGCCGAGAGGTCATTTGCCCGGGAGAATGACACCTCGAACTCCTCCGGCACAAACTGCCCTTTCTGTACCTGGGTGATCAACGCCCAGACGGTCTTTCGCATGGTCGCCTTCATCTGCTCCAGCAGATAGCGGTTCCTTGCCTCCTCGTAAATGCCGGTGTTCGGGTTCTTTAAGATGGCATCCTCCATGCTCTCCTCGACCCACCGCGCCTGCACATCCCCCGGGATATCAAACCAGGTGTACTCGGACGCATCCACTCTTTTTGCGAATTGCTCCAGGGCATCGTGGTAGATGTTTCCCATGTCCACGCTGGCGAACTCCAACAGTTCCCGCTCCCGCACCTGCAACCCATAATTTAAAAAGTGGGCAAAGGCGCATGCCGCAAACCGCTCTAAGCGCGTCACACTGTTCTCTAACTCCGTCCCGTAAAGTGCCTTTACCACCGCCTTGCGGATCGGCTCATCACTGTGCACCTGATATGCCGCGCCAAACAGCCGCAGGGTTTCCTTTTTATAATCCTCATTGGACAGATACCAGCCTGCCAGCGCATTCCACATGTCAGACGACGTTTCTTTTTCCCGCAATCCTTCGATAAAATAGCGGATGCCGTTCTCCGGCGTCAGGATGTCTGCGCTCTGCTCCCGCTCATTTACTTCCTCCACGGAAAGCTCCGGAAACATTCCTAACAGCGTTCCGATAAAATAGGAACGGCGCAGCGCTTTTCCCGACGGATCCACCATGGAATACGTCACATAAAGCGCATCCGACGGCTTTGTCATCGTCAGATACAGATAAAACTTCTGAATAAATACGCGCTCCCGCTCCAACGGCGCCAGCTCTAAATGATGCTCCGCCATCTTCTCCCGCTCAAACTGCGAGATAATGCCGCCGGAATTCCCGGATTTCGGCACGATCCCGTCATTTACCCCGACAAAAAACAGGATTTTGATGTGATTTAATCTGGTTCGCTCGATATCACCCACCGTGACCCTGTCATTTCCCGGCGGAATGATTCCCACCTTCGCCGCAGAAAATCCGGCATCTAAAATATCGCTGTACTCCCGGATGCTGATATGCTCGTCCCCCAGCAATGCATTTACCTTGTCCAAAAGGTCCATCACGATCTTATATATCTGGGCATATTCCTGTGCAAGCTGCAGCCGTTCCCCGGCTTCCACAAGCGCCTGCTCCTTTGCCTTTAACTGTTCTTCCACATGCAGCTTCGCGATAAAACAGTAGAGCTCATACGTCTGTTCGCTCACGGAGTGTCCGCTTCCCGCAAACACTGCAAAAAGCGGTGCAAACGCCTCATATACCTGTGCCCGCGGCTCGTTGAGATGTTCCATTTCCGGCTCATCATCTTCCCCGGCTGCGCTGCCGGATCTCATGGATAAAATCCACTTTTCACCCCAGCGCCGTTTCCCGCGGATGCCCCTTGCCAGCACATAATTTTCCAGGATATCGACATCTTCCTCCGCAAAAAACAGCCCACACCGCAGAAACCTAAAAATGCTCTCATAGGTAAAGTCGTACTCCACGACCTCAAGCGCCGCGCGCACAAACTCGATAAACGGGTGGAACATGATATTTCTGGTCTGATCGATAAAGTAGGGGATTGCATACTGGGAAAAAATCTCCGGCACATAGTTGGCGTACTGCGGCACATCCCCGGTCACGACCGCGATATCCTTATAGCAGTAATTCTGTTCCCGGATCAATCTGGTAATCTCGCGCGCCGCAAATTCCAGTTCCTCCCTGGGATTTTTGGCATTTGCAATGCGGATGTTATCCACCGCGCCCTGCCATTTTTTGCTGCGCCCCCGGAACAGGTTCTGCTCCATGAAAAACAGTGCCGGTGCATCCTTGTATCGCTTCTTTTCGCCGGATTCCAGCACCACGGGCTCCTCCACCTCTATTTTCAGTTCCTGTGCGATTTTAAGCAGCACATCCACCGTCTTCCTGCTCATGGCAAACAGTTCATGGATGCCTCGGCTGTGGTAAAAATCTTCCCTCGTATCCATCGTGACCGATACCATGACCTTGTCGGAAAGGGACAATAACTTATGCATGAGCCGGTTCTGGATCGGCGTAAATCCGGTGAACTCATCAAAGACGATCACGCTGTCCTTTAGCAGGGCAGACTCCTCCGCCACATCATAGAGCAGTGATAACACTTCCTCCGATGTGATGTAATCGCCCTCGATATATTCCCGGAATCCCCGATACATCGTTAAGATGTCCTGCATTTTCATGCGGATGGCATCCCCCACATCCTCGCGCTGCAAAAAGGTCTCCAGATCTTCCGGCGAGATGTTGTACTGGGTCAACTCGGAGATCAGGGATTTTACCTCACCGATGTAGCCCATCTTGTTCATATTTGCCCCTAAGATGGAC
>CAVCFM010000398.1:0-3894 GCA_963601305.1 bacterium
ATCATGGAGGGCTGTCGCCCAATAAATTAACAAGCCATGCTCAGTTCGAAAACACAAAGTGTTTCCTCACTGGACGGCTGTCGCCACAAAAGTTACGCCGAGGCCAGCTCGATAGCACTGCGTTGCATCTCGCTGGAGGGCTGTCGCCCAATAAAATTAACAAGCCATGCCCAGCTCGAAAACACAAAGTGTTTCCTCACTGGACGGCTGTCGCCGTATCATAAAAGAAAAAGCCACACACCTTGGAAAGTGAACTTCCCTTGGTGCGTGACTTTTCTTTTATGGCATGGCTTGTAGCTTAGCCAAAGTATCTCTCTAATAATCCCTTTAATGCCTTGCCATGTCTTGCCTCGTCGCGAGCCATCTCGTGTACGGTATCATGGATTGCATCCAGGTTATTTTTCTTTGCACATTTTGCGAGGTCTACCTTACCTGCGGTAGCACCGAACTCGCAGTCAACACGCCATGCCAGGTTTTTCTTGGTGGAAGCGGTCATGTTCGGCTCTAAGTCGGAACCTAACATCTCTGCAAATTTTGCAGCGTGCTCTGCCTCTTCGTAGGCAGCTTTCTCCCAGTAGAGACCAACTTCCGGATAGCCTTCGCGGTGTGCGATACGAGCCATGCAAAGGTACATACCAACCTCAGAGCACTCGCCCTCGAAGTTTGCTTTTAACTGGTCAAAGATAAATTTCTTGTCTTCTTTGCTGATTTCCGGATTATTTTTTACGGTGGAAGCGTATACGCCGAATTCATGCTCAGCAGCAAGTGTAAGCTCGCCCTCTACTTTTTTGAACATGTCAGCGCCAACGTGACAGACTGGACATTCTGCCGGAGCAGCGTCTCCCTCGTAAACATAACCACATACAGAACATACAAATTTTGCCATAATAGAATCTCCTTTTCTTTATAAAAAATTATTTTGGGTTCATAATCAGTAACGATTACTAATTTAAACAATTTTTGCAATCCGGGCACTTCCCGTAAAAGTAAATCTGGTGCCCTTCGATCTCGCCGTCAAAATTCTGACCGGCAAGAACATTGATATGGTCGAGACCGCTCACCTCCAGGTCTAACACACTGCCGCAGCAGTTGCAGATAAAATGATAATGAGGTGCTGCATTGCCGTCAAAACGATCCGGACCGATCCCGGTGGAAAGCTTCTGGATCTCTCCGATTTCAGCCAGCAGGGAAAGATTGCGGTATACCGTGCCAAGGCTGATATTAGGGAACTCTTCCTTAATGTTCGTATAGACGGTCTCAGCAGTCGGGTGGTCATAGCGGCTTACCAAAAAATTCTTAATAGCTTCCCGTTGTCTGCTGTACTTTAGCATTGCTGTCTCCTTTCTTGATAATAGTAACTGTTACTGAAATTATAATAACCCATAAGTACTAATCTGTCAACACCTAATTTCAAATCATATAAAAATTTTTTCCTCATAGAAATAGAATAAGGAAAGGACTGTATGGTGCGAACATGGCAGGGATGAAACGATTTGTTACCTATATATATGGATATGAAGAACGGCAAAAGAAAAACAACGTGGGATTTGCAAAAATAGAGGTGCGTGGCGAGGAGTGCCAGATTGAGATACACTTGAATCTACACAGGGGAGGATGGATGCAGAGTCTACCTGTTCCGGGAGAATGGAGGCGGCATCGAGGGAGTACCCATTGGAGAAATGAAGTTGATGCGGGGCAGGGGAGATTTTGCGGTGCGGATCAAAGCGTCGCAGGTCGGCGGGAGTCCCTATGGAATTGTTAACATGGAAGGTATTTTTCTCCGGGGCAGTGTGGGAAGCATATTTATGAGCCGCTGGGTGGAGGGCGTACCGCTGATCGTGGATGAGGCTCATTTTGAGGAGTGGAGACCTGCGGAGCAGAAGATGGAGGCGGCAGAAACCCCGGCGGAGCGTGGCGCAGAGGACGTGTCACGACAGCAGAGAACAGCAGATGTGCCACAGCAGCAGAGAACAGGAGATGTGTCACGACAGCAGAGCATGACAGAAGTGCCACAGGAGCAGCGTGTCACGGCTACGGAGATTCCGGCGCGCAATTTTTTCCCGGGGTACCACTGGCAGGACATCTGGACACAGCTAGAGCGCACACATGCCGTTGCCACGCCGTTTTCAGACAAAAACATCCGCGCGGTGCAGCTCGAGTTAAAAGAGCTCAGAGATATTCCGAGGCGTTACTGGTATCTGGGCAACAACAGCTTCCTATTACATGGCTATTTCAATTATCAGTATCTCATTCTGGGGCAGATAGAGGGCGAGGATACGCGCTGGTTTTTGGGTGTGCCGGGGATTTACCAACGGCAGGAGCGCGTCATGGCGGCAATCTTCGGGTTTCCGGAATTTCTGCCGGCGGCACAGGAACATGAGCCTGAGGAAGAAAAAAATGGAGTAAAGACAGAGGCAGCGGAGCCCGTCAACCTATTTGGCTGCTGGGTCCGCTACATAGAAGAATAAACTGGATTAAAATGGACAGAGTTTGCTAAAACGCAGATGATCTGTCCATTTTCCCTGTAACTGGATACATTCCCGCTCGCATCCCTCCTCGGTAAAAGAGAGTGCCTGCAACAGACGGATGGATGGAAGGTTTTCAGGGACAACCCTTGCAAACACGCGGTGAAGATGCAGCTCCATAAAGGCAATGTCAAGCGCAGCGGAAACCGCTTCCCTGGCGTAACCCATATGGTGATAGGCGCCGTCGAATTTGTAGCCGATCTCACAGCAGGCATAAGGCGGGCGCAGGATGTCGTGGAGACAGACGGTCCCGATGATCGTGTGCGGCGCATCTTTTAAAAAGACATAAAAGCGCACGGTGCTTAAGTTGTGCGCGAGCTTCTGTTCGCATTTTAAGAGAAGCTGCTGATGCGCCAGAGTATAAAAATTGGCGGGGCGTGTCGGTTCGTAGGGCTCAAAAAGAGCCTTGTTGCGTATCTGGAATTCCAGAACCTCCCGCATGGCCTCCGGTCCTAACAATTTTAAAACAAGACGATCGGTTTCATAGATATTTTTCATAAAAACTCCCATTTATGATTCCGCTTAAAGGTGAATGAGACATCGACAAAAAGAGAATCATACGTTAAAATAGTTATAATTTATAGTATATCATTTTGGAGAAACTGTCCATGACACAGGAAGAAAAATATATGAAAGCAGCCATGCGGGAGGCAAAAAAAGCCTACGCGTTAAAAGAGGTACCCATCGGCTGCGTGATCGTGCAGAATGATAAGATCATCGCACGGGGATATAATAGAAGAAACACGGAGGGGAACACCCTCGCCCACGCAGAGCTTTCTGCGATAAAAAAAGCCAGCAAAAAGACGGGCGACTGGCGGCTGGAGGACTGCACGATGTACGTCACGTTAGAGCCGTGCCAGATGTGTGCAGGCGCCATTGTGCAGAGCCGTATGAAAAAAGTAGTGATTGCCAGCATGAATCCCAAGGCGGGATGTGCGGGCTCGGTGCTAAACCTTTTGCAGATGTCGCAGTTTAATCATCAGGTGGAAATCGAGCGGGGAGTCTTGGAGGAAGAGTGCTCGACAATGCTGTCACAGTTTTTTAAGGAGCTGCGCGAGGAAAAAAAGCGCGCACGCGACAACGCTTAAACGGGTGCCGGCGAATATGTATGACAACGCCCGGACGAATACGCATCACAGCACCCAAATAACTTGACAAGAAGCCGTATCATAGGCTATACTTAAGACTCCGAGCAACCGGGGTGGTAGCGGTGCCCTGTACCAACAATCCGCTATAGTTGGGGTGATGCCGAACAGAGGGTTTTAGGCTGTAGAGCCGCCCATTATAAGTGGCGTTGAAGTTTGGGTCTTACGCAACAGGAATCTATGAACCGGGTCAGGTCAGGAATGGAGCAGCCCTAAGTAGAAGC
>CAVCFM010000399.1:0-4760 GCA_963601305.1 bacterium
GCCGTATAATTTTGCATATTTCGTCCTGTCCGATGACCGTGCCACGCTATATGAGCGCATCGACCGGCGTGTGGATGCGATGGTGGCGCAGGGACTTGTGGAAGAGGTAGCGCGCTTAAAAGAGATGGGCTGCAACCGGGATATGGTTTCCATGCAGGGGCTTGGCTACAAAGAGATCCTCGCATATTTGGACGGCGACTGCACGTTAGAGGAGGCAGTCTACATCATCAAGCGCGAGACCAGACATTTTGCAAAACGCCAGCTTACCTGGTTCCGCAGAGAGCGGGATGTCATCTGGTTTGACAAGAATACCTACCAGCACGACGACGATCGGATATTAGACGATATGATAAAACAATTGCAGGAAAAACACATATTAGAATAAATACGAGGAAGTGGAATTATGAAAGAGTTCATGTTGGAACAATACGAAAAACTTGGCATCTCAAAAGAAGTCTATGAATTTGGTGCCAGAATTGAAGAAGAGCTCGCCGGGCGTTTTGCCGAAATCGATGCGCGGGCAGAGTACAATCAGCTTAAGGTGATAAAAGCGATGCAGGACAGCCGCGTCAGTGCCGAGTGTTTTAACTCAAGCTCCGGTTACGGATACAACGACCTTGGCCGTGACACCTTAGAAAAAGTGTACGCCTCCTGTTTTCACGGGGAAGACGCACTGGTGCGCCCGCAGATCACCTGCGGAACCCATGCCCTTGCACTGGCTCTTATGTCTAATTTAAGACCGGGAGACGAGCTGTTATCCCCGGTTGGAAAACCATACGATACCTTGGAGGAAGTCATCGGCATCCGCCCATCTAAGGGCTCTTTAGCCGAGTACGGCATCACCTACCGTCAGGTGAATTTAATCGACGGAGATGCATTCGACTATGAGGGGATCAAAAATGCCATCAACGAGCGCACCCGGCTTGTAACCATCCAGCGTTCCAAGGGATATGCCACCCGCAAGACACTGTCGGTTGCGCGCATCGGCGAATTGATCTCATTCATCAAAAATATCAAACCGGACGTCATCTGCATGGTCGACAACTGCTACGGCGAGTTTGTGGAAGAGCAGGAACCCCTTGACGTAGGTGCCGATATGATCGTCGGCTCCTTAATCAAAAATCCGGGCGGTGGACTTGCACCGATCGGCGGCTATATCGTCGGCAAAAAGGAATGTGTCGAAAATGCAGCTTATCGTCTGACTTCCCCGGGACTCGGAAAAGAAGTCGGCGCGTCCCTCGGCATCATGCAGTCCTTCTATCAGGGCTTATTCTTAGCTCCCACCGTCGTGGCTGGTGCCTTAAAGGGTGCCATTTTTGCGGCAAATATTTACGAGCGTCTCGGTTTTGATGTGGTCCCGAACGGCACCGAGAGCCGTCACGATATCATTCAGGCAGTGGCTTTCCACAACCCGGATGCGCTGATCGCCTTCTGTGAGGGAATCCAGGCAGCAGCACCGGTGGACAGCTATGTGACACCGGAACCGTGGGCAATGCCGGGATACGACAGCGATGTCATTATGGCAGCCGGCGCTTTCGTGCAGGGTTCTTCCATCGAGCTTAGCGCGGACGGACCGTTAAAACCGCCATATGCCGTATATTTCCAGGGAGGATTGACCTGGTATCACGCAAAACTGGGAATTCTGAAATCTTTACAAAAACTTAAGGAACGCAATCTTGTGAACCCGGATTTGTTATGTTAAAATAATGTGAATACTTTTGCAATGTTTCAAAAGCTTTCTGGGAGAGAATGCAAAAAAGCCAAACATGTTTGGCTTTGCAGAAAGGAAGCAGCATGAGACAAAATCTTACCGTAAAAGAACTGCCGGATTCCGAGCGACCGTATGAGAAGTTCCGCAAAGGCGGCGCAGAAGCGCTCAGCGATGCAGAATTACTGGCAATCATCATCCGCACCGGAACCAACGGCAAAAAATCCATCGAGGTAGCCCAGGATTTTTTAAATCTTGGAGAAAAGAATCTGTTAAATTTATATTCGGTTTCTTTTCATGATATGCAGCAGATAAATGGCATCGGAGAGATAAAGGCAATCCAGTTAAAGTGTATTGCCGAGCTTTCCAAACGGATCGCCACGACCAGGCATCAGGAACGCATCTGCCTAAACCACCCGCGCACCATTGCAGCATACTGTATGGAGCGCATGCGCCATGCAGACTCAGAATATCTGTGGCTGATGATGTTTGACATCAAGTGTCATCTGATCGATACCATCTGTCTGTCCACGGGCAGTGCGACCAGTGCGTTCGTCTCGCCGAAGGAGATATTTGAGACCGCGCTGCAATTTCACGCGGTACAGATCGTCCTGTTACACAATCACCCCAGCGGTGTGCCATCGCCCTCGGCGGAGGATGACATCGTGACGGCGCGCATCGCAGATTGTGGCAGATTGCTGGGAATCCCGCTGATCGACCACATCATCATCGGAGACCAGGTGTATTACAGCTATCATGAGAACAAAAGAATAATTGATAAGGGAGAGAACAATGACGAATAACGTGTATGGTATTGACCTTGGTACCTGCAATATGAAAATCTATTGCAAGTCGACAGGCAAAATTTTAAACGAGAAAAATACAATTGCATTGGTGAATAAGGATCAGATCTATTCCTACGGCAATGCGGCATATGCCATGTATGAGAAGGCACCGGAGGACATTCAGGTGACCTTTCCGGTCAATGGCGGTGTGATCGCCGATCTGAACAACCTTCAGAATATGTTACAGCTTTATTTAGAGAAGCATGCCAAAGGCAAGCTGCGCGGTGCCGAGTACATTGTTGCAGTTCCGACCAATATTACCAAGGTTGAGAAAAAAGCGTTTTCCGATATTTTTTACAAGAGCAAGTTAAAGCCGAAGAGCGTTCTGCTCTGTGAAAAGCCAATCGCAGATGCAGTTGGATTCGGTCTTGACGTCAGCCAGCCTACCGGTATCATGATCGTCGATATCGGTGCAGATACCACCGAGATTTCTGTCATTTCCTTAGGCGGTCTGGTGCTCAGTGACCTGTTACACTCCGGCGGCAACAAGATTGATGAGTCTATCATCACCTACGTGAAGCGCAAATACAACTTAGTCATCGGTCAGAAGACCGCCCAGGCCATGAAGGAGCGTCTCGGTTCCGGTGTTCCGGGCAAGACAGAGACCATGGGTGTGGTTGGACGCGATGTCGTCAGCGGACTCCCGATTGAGATTGAGATGTCTGCGGCTGTTGTCTATGAGGCGATCAAGGACAACCTTGGCAGCATCTGCAATGCCATCAAGATGATCTTGGAGAAGACTCCACCTGAGCTTGCCAAGGACATTGTTCATTCCGGCATCTATATCACCGGCGGCGGTTCCAAGATCCAGGATTTGGATCAGCTGTTCCGTGAGGTGACAGGTATCGAGATCAACACCTGTGACAATCCGGAAGAGTGCGTGGTCCGGGGACTGATCAAGATTGTTTCCGACAGCAAGTTCAAGAATCTTCCATTTAGTATGAAGAGTAATATTTTGATTTAGAGGATACTATGAAACGAAAACCCAAATATGTACTGCCAACGAAATACATTTTAATCTTTTTAACGGGTATCTGCGTGGTTGCCATGCTTTTAAGCTTTACCTTAAACATCAGCGGCGGCCCCCTAAACGCTGCCGCCGGTTATGTGTTCATTCCGATGCAGAAGGGAATCAACACCGTAGGTACCTGGATTTCCGAGAAAGCGGACAACTTAAAAAAACTGAGTGATGTCATGGCTGAGAACGAAGACTTGCAGCGCCAGGTGGATGAGCTGACCAGCGAACTCAATACCGTAAACCTCGAGCAGTACGAGTTGGAAAATCTCAGAGAACTGTATGATCTCGACCAGAAATACCCCAGCTACGAGAAGGTGGCAGCCAATGTCATCGGCAAGGGCAGTGGCAACTGGTTTTCCAATTTTACCATCGACAAGGGCAGCGCGGATGGCATCGAGGTTGACATGAACGTGATCGCAGGCAGCGGTCTGGTGGGAATTGTCACCGACGTCGGACCGAACTATGCCACAGTCACATCCATCATCAATGACACCAACAAGGTCAGCGGCATGATAACCACGACATCCGATAATCTGGTTGTCTCCGGAAGCTTACAGGATATGAACGAAAATATGGTCATCGAATTTTCTGATCTAAACGACTCCGACGATGAGGTACAGGTCGGCGACCCGGTCGTCACCTCATACATTTCAGACAAATACCAGCAGGGAATTCTGATCGGCTATATCAGCTCCATTGAGGTAGATTCCAACAACCTGACCAAATCCGGCAAGCTTACCCCGGCAGTGGACTTTGAACATATCGAAGAAGTACTTGTCATTTTAAATAAGAAGCAGCAGGTTAAGGAGTAGCGTAGGAGATTATGAGACGAAAAATAACTGTATTTATCATCATAGCGGTGTGTTATCTGTTGCAGTCCACATTATTTAAAGCACTGGCATTTGCGTCGATATCCCCGAATCTGTTGATCATTGTTGTCTCAGCATTCGGTTTTATGCGGGGCAAAAAAGAAGGCATGTTCATCGGCTTTTTCTGCGGACTGCTCCTGGACATTTTCAGCGGTTCCCTGCTTGGCATGTATGCGCTTTTGTATATGTATATCGGATACTTTAACGGTTATTTCCGCAAAATGTTCTATCCGGAAGACATCAAGCTGCCGATGCTTTTAATTGCGGGCAGTGACCTTATCTGTAATTTTTTTATTTACTTTTTCCTGTTTTTCTTCCGG
>CAVCFM010000400.1:0-5575 GCA_963601305.1 bacterium
TGTGTATATCTATTACAAAGGATGGAAAGTGGATGCAAATCTGGCGGTGGTAAGCGGGGAAGCAATTCCGAAATTTAACGTGAGACAGTGGTGTTCCCTTGCCGGACTTCTGGTACTTGCAGTCGGTGCACTGTTCTTTTCCTGGAACGTGGGACTTACCGGATTTCTGGTGGGAAGCGTGCTGGTTGTCATAGGAGATGCCCAGGAGAAAAAGGCAATCGCAGGTATCCCGTGGAATGTAATCCTCATGGTGCTCGGTGTGGGAATTCTGATGAATATTATTTCCATATCAGGCGGAATCGATATTATGGTGTCGGCGCTGGAAAAAATTATGGGACCGCGTACCGCAGCTATGATCATGGCGATTGCGGCAGGCATCATGTCATTCTTCAGTTCGGGACTCGGTGTGGTATTTCCGACGTTGATCCCGACAGCAAGCGGACTTGCATCGGGACTTGGAGTCAGTGCGGTGCAGCTTGTGACCGTGATCGTGATCGGTGGTACCGTGTCGGGATTTACCCCGATCTCCACAACAGGAGCCTTGATTATGGCAGGGGTTGCACAGCAGGAGAATGCGGAGGAGCGATTCCCGCAGAACCGGTTATTTATTGAATTATTTGCAGTTTCATTTATCGCACTTGCGGTATTGGCACTGTTTGCGTTTATCGGAGTATATGGTTTTTATATGTAAAAATGGAGGAAAATACGATGGTTAAATTATATGACGAAGGTGTCTTTTTAGTAAACGGAACCGAAATCGTTCCGGAATCTAAGGCAGAGCCTTCCATGAAAAAAGAACAGGCAAAATGTGGAACGATTGCGTATTCCATCTTAAAAGCACATAATACATCAGAAAATATGGACAAGCTGAAGATTAAATTTGATGCGATGACAAGCCATGATATCACGTTTGTCGGCATCATCCAGACAGCAAAAGCATCCGGATTAAAACAGTTTCCAATCCCGTATGTGCTTACCAACTGTCACAATTCCCTTTGTGCGGTGGGTGGAACCATCAACGAGGATGACCATGTCTTTGGCTTATCCGCAGCAAAAAAATACGGTGGTATCTACGTTCCGCCACATATGGCAGTCATCCACCAGTATATGCGTGAGACGATGGCAGGCTGCGGCAAAATGATCTTAGGATCAGACTCCCATACACGCTATGGCGCACTCGGAACCATGGCGATCGGCGAGGGCGGTGGTGAGCTGGTAAAACAGTTATTGTGCGATACATATGATGTCGCATATCCGGGAGTGATCGCGATTTATCTGACCGGAAAACCGAATCCGGGAGTCGGACCGCAGGATATCGCACTGGCGATCATCGGTGCGGTGTATAAAGACGGTTATGTAAAAAATAAAGTGATGGAATTTGTCGGACCGGGAATCGCATCCATGACGGCAGATTACAGAAACGGTATCGATGTTATGACAACAGAGACCACCTGCCTTTCTTCTATCTGGGAGACGGATGAAAAGACAAAGGATTTCCTGCGTACCCACGGAAGAGAGGATGCCTATAAAGAATTAAAGCCTGCGGACTGCGCTTACTATGATGGTATGGTATATGTAGATTTGTCTACGGTAAAACCTATGATCGCGCTTCCGTGCCATCCGAGCAATACCTTCGAAATTGATGAATTAAATGCCAATCTTTCCGATATCCTTCACGAGGCAGAGGAGAATGTACGGAAGCTTTCGGACAATCCGGAGATTCATTTCAGCCTTACCGATAAAATTAAAAATGGTAAGCTGATGGTCCAGCAGGGAATTATTGCGGGCTGTGCAGGTGGTACTTATACGAATATTATGGAAGCAGCCCATATTTTAAAGAATGCACAGACCGGAAACGATGTATTCTCATTGTCGGTTTATCCGTCGTCCATGCCGGTTTATATGGAACTGGTGAAGAAGGGCGCAATCTCAGATTTGATGGCGGCAGGCGCAATCTTAAAGACTGCATTCTGCGGACCTTGCTTTGGCGCGGGAGATACACCGGCAAATGATGCACTTTCCATCCGCCATACGACGAGAAACTTCCCGAACCGCGAGGGCTCTAAGCCGGGTGCCGGACAGCTCTCCGCAGTGGCGCTTATGGATGCGCGCTCAATTGCGGCAACCGCAGCAAACGGCGGAATTTTAACATCCGCAACGGAATATGCAGATGATTATCAGGTGCCGGAATACAACTATGATGACAGCTCATACAAAGCACGTATCTATAACGGATACAGCAGACCGGAAAAGGAAGAGGAGCTGATCTATGGCCCGAATATCAAAGACTGGCCGAAGATGAGTCCACTGACAGATCATATTCTTCTTAAAGTATGTTCCAAGATCATGGATCCTGTGACAACGACCGATGAGCTGATCCCATCCGGAGAGACTTCCTCTTATCGCTCGAATCCGCTTGGACTTGCAGAATTTGCATTATCCCGCCGCGATCCGGAGTATGTCGGACGCGCAAAAGAGGTTGACCGGATCGAAAAAGCCAGAACTGCAGGAAGATCAGTGATTGAGACAGCACCGGAGCTTGAGGCAGTCTACGGGAAAATAGAACAGCAATTTGGCAAGGTAGACAAGGCAGATGTGGAAGTCGGCAGTGTGATCTACTGTGTGAGACCGGGTGACGGTTCTGCACGCGAGCAGGCGGCAAGCTGTCAGCGAGTGCTTGGCGGTCTGGCAAATATCTGTAAAGAATACGCAACCAAGAGATACCGTTCCAACGTCATGAACTGGGGAATGCTTCCGTTCCAGATGGAGTCAGAGCCGGAATTTGAGGTGGGAGACTATCTCTATATCCCGAATGTAAGACAGGCATTGGATGGAGACATGAAGGATATCAAAGCATATATTATCGGAGAAAATATACGCGAGATGAAGCTTTATATCGCACCGATGACGGAGGAGGAAAAGAAGATTGTCCGTGCGGGATGTCTGATCAACTACAACAGAAACCGCTAAATATAATTTTTTGTAATGACAGCATAGTCTTTTGGAATTAGTTTTACAAAGACTATGCTGTTATACTGTAATTAACAAAAGAGAACAGATATTACAAGGAGGGAAAGCATATGATGGCAGCAAAACAGATTAATTATGCATCCATTTTTGGCTCTTATGTTATGAAAAAACAGTACCAGCTGGTGCGTGCATGTGAGACAGAGGAAGAAGAGGCGGAAAAAACGGCTGTTGTGCAGGAGACAGTAGAGGATTATATTGAGCAGGCATGATCATAAAAGTTACAAAAAAATCCTCTTTTTTAGAACTATTTGAATTTATACATGTGTTATGGTATCGTCAAATTGTTGTGAAAATGTTGACAAAAGAAAGAGGAGGATTTCTAAAATGGATTCATTCGTAGCATTAGCAGCAGCATCAATGGGGGTACTGGTTGTACTTCTGGCAGTTATCGTGGCAGTATATGTGCTGTCAGCACTCGCCATCATGCGTGTACTTACAATTTTGGGATATGCCAACCCATGGATGGCATGGATTCCGTTCTTAAACTACTTTGCGCTGGCAAATGTAACTGCAAACGCAGAGGGCAACACCAAGGTGCTCGGCTTTGATGTACCGAACATGGTATTCAATTTCTGGTGGGTATTACAGCTCGTTTTTAACCGGATCCCGAATGTCGGTGGAATTCTGGCAACGATCCTTCAGGTTATCTGCCTGGGAACCTGCTGTATCAACGTTTATTCCCGCATCGAGAATAAGCCGGAAAAAGATGTGCAGGTCATCGGTTACGTGTCTGGATTGATCCCGATCATCGCCATCGTAAAATTCCTGTCTTATGATAAGAATCTTCGCGTACAGGGACAGCAGTTCTAATCGGTAAAAAATAAGCAAGTAAAACGGGACTTCGAAATTTTTTCGAAGTCCCGTTTTTTGTGTCAAATTACAGTTTGATAAATTCGGGCTTGCGGTTTTTAAATACCGTAAAGTAGGAAAAACCGGCTGCCTTTAAGATGCCCGGAACTTTTTCAAAATCAAAAGCGACGTGCTCCGGCTTGTGTGCATCTGCGCCGATGGTGATGATCTCGCCGCCCAGCTCGCGGTAGCGGGCGATGATCTCCTCGGTGGGATTCGGATGACCGAGCCCGTATTTAAAACCGCCGGTATTGATCTCGATTCCTTTGCCGCGGGCAACAAGCTGGCGCAGGATCTCATCGATGACGTCGGCATACTGCTTATAGGTATAAAACTGGTTTTTGTGTGGACCGTAGCGCACGACATAGTCGATATGACCATAGACATCAAAACCGTCGAAAGCGGCAATGTTTTCCAGGATCGATTCAAAATATTCCAGGTACCCCTCTTTTTCGCTGCGGTTCTCCCAGTAGGGCGGGTAGTACGGGTCAAGCCCATGCACGACGTGGGAGGAACCGATGACAAAATCGAAAGGGTATTGGGACAAAATGTCCGCGTGTAATCCGGCGAGGTGCGGCTGCAACCCGAGCTCAATTCCCATGCAGATGGAAAAACCGGTATCGTTTTCGTTGCGAGAAGTGCTTAATTTATGCTGGAGCGCCTGTATGGAAGCGCTGTAATTTGGCAAATCTAATAAGAAAGCCTCCGGTTCATCCGGGTAATCGATATCGAGATGGTCGGTAAAACAGATGCCGGAAAGTCCTTTTTTTCTCGCGGCGCCCAGCATGTCCTCCTGTGTGGCATCGCTGTCACCGGAGTATTGGCTGTGCATATGCGTGTCCCACAACATGGCAGAGTACTCCTTTTCCTATATAGAATAAGCTTTATTATAATGCATATTCATACAAAATAAAGTGATTGTATGTGAATTTGTACAATTTCCCCGAAAATAAGGTCGAAATTTATAATATAGTGAAAATTTTAACAAACTGACAACAAAGTAGTCAAAAAGGCTTGAACTTTATATGGAAATTGGTTAAAATATAAAAAGCACGGAATCAATGGGAAAAAATCCCTACGATTTCGGGGATTATATCCCAAGAATAACATTTATAAATTCTAGGAGGAATTAAAAATGGCAGTAAGAGTAGCAATTAATGGTTTTGGCCGTATTGGTCGTCTGGCATTCAGACAGATGTTTGGTGCTGAAGGATATGAAGTAGTTGCAATCAACGACTTAACAACACCTTCTATGTTAGCACACTTATTAAAATATGACTCTTCACAGGGCAGATATGTAGCAATCGGTGAAGAAGATCAGGTTACTGCTGATGACGAAGCTGGAACAATCACTGTTAAGGGCAAGACAATCAAGATTTACAAAGAGCCCGATGCAAACAATTGTCCTTGGGGCGAAATCGGTGTAGACGTTGTTCTTGAGTGTTCCGGATTCTATACCTCTAAGGCTAAAGCACAGGCACATATCAATGCTGGTGCTAAGAAGGTTGTTATTTCCGCACCTGCTGGAAACGATCTTCCTACTATCGTTTACAATGTAAACCATGAAACTCTTACAAAAGATGATAAGATCATCTCTGCAGCTTCCTGTACAACAAACTGCTTAGCTCCTATGGCTAAGGCATTAAATGACCTTGCTCCGATCGAGTCCGGTATTATGTGTACAATTCATGCTTAC
>CAVCFM010000401.1:0-2286 GCA_963601305.1 bacterium
CGGAATGGGGATCAATGGACCGATTTTCATACTGATCTTTTACCAGTTTTTCAGGCAGGTGCCCAAAGTGCTGATCGAGGCGGCGCAGATTGACGGCGCAGGATATCTGAAATCCTTTGTACGGATTTCACTGCCATCGGCGGCACCGGCATTAATTACAGTCTCACTGTTTTCATTTGTATGGTACTGGAATGAATCGTATCTCACAGAGATGTATGTCTCAGGAGTCATGACAAAATCAGGATGGACATCGCTGGTCATTCAGCTGGATAACTTTGCAAGCAATTACAGTGCATATGCGCAGACAGCAACCAGTGCGGTGACCAATATCAATGAATCCATCAATATGGCAGGTACCATGTTATCCATTCTGCCGTTGCTGCTGATGTATTTTGTACTGCAGAGATATTTTGTGGAGAGCATTGACCGTACCGGTATCACCGGAGAATAACATAGCAATTAACCTTACAAAAGGATTTTAAAATATTCTATATTATTTTACAAAAAACTATACAAAATAAAATGGGATTGTGCTATAATCAGGATATCAGGGGATGGTATATCTCATAAGGAGGGTAAAATATGAAACGAAAACTATTGGCAGCAATACTGACCTGTTCCATGGTACTGGGACTTGCCGCGTGCGGGGGGAGCGGAAGTTCATCAGCCAGCGTGCAGACAACAACGGTATCGGGGGAGACCGAGGCCGTGGAGATCAACGGAATTACATACAACAAGGCGACTGATCTGACGGATGAGGAGATAGAACTTACCTATTTCCATTTTGATCAGGATGAGACGGTGCAATATCTTGCAGAGCGTTTTATGGAACTTTATCCGAATATCAAAGTCAACACCGTTTACGAAAATGTTTCGACTTATAATGACACATTGCTGACACTGGTAAACAATCAGCAGACACCGGATGTGATCATGTTTTCCGATGCAGACTTTGCACTGAGCAACATGCTTCTGGCAGATATTTCGGATTACTGGGATTCCGACCCGGAGACACAGAATCTGGCGGACACCATAAATGACTGCGGACTGGGCTGTTATGAGACAAGCGCAAGATATGCGGTTCCGGTTAAATTTTTCCCGGGAGTTATGTATGTGGATTTAAATGTGCTGGAGAAGTTAAATGTGGAAGCGCCGAGCCGCAACTGGACATGGGACGAGATGATCCAGCTCATCAAAGACTGTACGGTGCTTGACTCTCCGGATGGAATGGCATATTACGGATGCGGGTATTACAACAGACTGGATTCCTATTATGGAATTGCAGCTGCACAGACGATCAAAGGAGAATTTGGTTTTGACGGGACGGATTTTGACTTAAGCATCTGGGCAGTCGGCGAACAGCAGTTTTCTGATTTAAAGCTCGGTGGCTATATTGCACCGACAACCGAGACACAGGAGATGGAAGACTGGATGGGTGACTGGGAGGCATGGTGTGGAGCCTCCGGACATGTGGCAGTGTTTACGGAAGCATTTTGGACGTATCAGGGAACCTGGGCAACAGAAGCATATGACCAGTACGATCTGGACATTGTACCGTACGTTGTGCCGGCGGTAAGCGAGGAGGATGCGGCAACGGATCATCATACCATCGCAACCATAGATTTCGGCGGAGTTACAACCTCCTGCCAGTATCCGCGTGAAGCGTATGAGCTGTTAAAATTTATGAGTTTTGGTGTTGACGGATGGAAGACAAGAATTGAAGCATACAATGATGAGAGCATTACAAATGCTTCCGGTCTTGCATTAAAATACGATGTAATGCCTGCTCCAATCACAAAAGATGAAGAGGTGTGGGATGCTTACATAGACATGTACTGTGCAGGTATGGATGATACGCATAAAGAGTACTGGAAAGAATACTTTGCAAGCTGTATGCAGCCAATTCCGTATGGATGGACCAGCATTGCCGGTTACTGGAATTACTGCAGCGAGTACTTTAACAGTATCGGTATCCACGATCTCTGCGATAAGGGGCAGGCACAGGCGGCTGACTATGCGACAGAGGCGACCGAGAAGGCAAATTATTTCCATGCAAATGCAATGTTAAAATATTTTGGTTCTTCCGGCTACAATGTGTTATCGGATGAAGAGGTTGCACTCTATGAACAGATGATAACAGATAACCAGTAGGAGAGGGATATGAGCGAGAGCTGTATCATAGAACAGCCGGAATGGGGGAGTTTCGGCTGTATGAAAAAACAGGAGGGTTAAAGTTTGAAACAAATAAGTAGAGTACAGCCTAAAAATAAAGGGCATAGTAAACAA
>CAVCFM010000402.1:0-659 GCA_963601305.1 bacterium
TTTTGGCAACCTTTATCTGTGATGCAGATGCCGCTTGTAGAGCCACATGGTCAGCAGGGCGGTCAAAAGCTCGGTCAGACCGAAGGCATACCAGACACCGACTGCGCCAACCAGACGGCTTAAGATAAACGCGCATGGCAGCATGATGACGATGTACCGGCTTAAGGAGATATATAAGGAAGGAAGTCCTTCCCCGAGTCCCTCGAACACACCCGAGCAGGCAACGGAGATACCGGAGATGATAAAGCCGAGGCTGATGATCCGAAGCGCCTGGGCACCTAAGCGGATGGTGGTCTCCTCCGTCGTAAAGATGGCAAAGATCGCGTCGGAGCAGGTCATGGATATCACGGTTCCAAGTCCCATAATGATCAGGATAAGAAGGAGCGACGTGTGGAAGATACTCTTTACACGCTTCTCCTCTCCGGCACCGGCGTTGTAGGCAACCAGCGGCCGGATACCCTGTACGATACCGTTTGCAGTCAGGTAGATAAATGTCTGTAACTTGTTGTAGATACCAAGGATCAGAATGTAGCTGCCCGAATAGATGGAAAGGATACCATTTAATACAGATATCTGGAGCGACGGCAGAGCCAGGTTTAAGGTGGCTGGAATTCCGACGCGGTAGATCCTGCCGATGAGAGCGGAGTCCGGCTTCAGAT
>CAVCFM010000402.1:725-4441 GCA_963601305.1 bacterium
GCTGGATGCCGGTCTGCTGTACTGCAAAGATCACGATATACACCACAAGTGTGACGCACTGTCCGATGCCGGTGGCGTAGGCGGCGCCCCGGATCCCCATTTCCGGGAAAAAGCCGATACCGAAGATCAGCAGCGGGTCTAACACGATGTTTGCGACACAGCCGCAGATCATGCTGAACATGGAAACTTTCATCTTACCGATTGCCTGGAAGACCTTTTCATACCAGATGCCGACTGTGACAACCGGGGCAAAACCTAAGATCCGGTTGGCATAGATCAGCGCCATATCAATAATTGCTGCATCGCTCGTAAACATCCGGAGAAAAGCAGGCATGCCTAAAAATCCAACAATCGTAATTAAGAGGCCGTGGATAAAAGAGATGGCAAAGCTCTGTGTCGCGGTCTGGTTTACCGCGTCTTTTTTTGCAGCGCCCATAAAAAAGGCAATGCTCGCGTTGACACCGACACCCCATCCTACAGCAATCGCAGTGATCATATTCTGCAGCGGAAAAACGAGCGAAAGTGCGGTGATCGCATCTTCTCCCATCTTTGCAATAAAATAGCTGTCCACAATATTGTAAAGTGAGTTGACAGCCATGGAAAGAACCATGGGCAAAGACATAGAAAGTATCAAAGGCAATATTTTTCTTGTTTTCATAAATGACTGATCCATAATCGTCTCATTCCTTTCAAATCAAAAATAAAACCACGCAGCCGATTTCGACTGCGTGGCAAAAAGATGACAAAATCTGTCCGGAAAAGTCCACGGAAATTTTTAGTTAGTTCAATATACACTATAATAAATAAATTGTCAAGAATGGTATTGACATTATAATACTATATGATATATAGTATTGGCAAAGATATAATATAGATAAAAATATAATATGATGCAAATAAGACCGAAAGGAGAAGACCTATGGTATTTAATACGGGTGCCGCATTGCTGGATGCGATCGTGCTGGCGGTTGTGTCCAAGGAGGAAGAAGGCACATACGGGTACAAGATTACGCAGGATGTCAGACGGGCGCTGGAAGTGTCAGAGTCGACGCTCTACCCGGTGCTGCGGAGATTGCAGAAGGACGGGTGTCTGGTCGTATATGATATGGAATGTGGCGGAAGAAACCGACGATATTATAAGATCACAGACAGCGGACGGGAGAAGCTGACCGAGTACCGCAAAGAGTGGGAATCCTATTCTTCCAATATTACAGCATTGTTTGCGGAGTCATGAGAAAAAGGAAAGGTATGGTTATGAATATGAACAGAGAAGAATTTTTAAGGCAGTTAGAAGTGCTTCTCGCCGGGATATCTGAGGAGGAGCGCCAGGACGCGATGGCGTTTTACCGAAGCTATTTTGATGAGGCAGAGGGCAGTGAAGAGGATGTGATAAAAGAACTTGGTTCCCCGCAGAAAGCAGCGGAGAGCATTTTGAAAGACCTGGGGATGGATGGAACAACGGCATACATGCAGCAGCCGGAAAAAAAGAAATCCTCATGGACACCCGCGGTGATCGTGCTTTTAGTGCTGACATCCCCAATCTGGCTGGTGGGACTGCTTGTGATCGCATCGGTATTGCTGGCATTGGTTGTAGCTGCTTTTTCCATTGCAGTTGCTGTGGTTGCAGTCATGGCAGCACTGGTTGTCACCGGATTTGTGTTGATTGGAATCGGAGCAAGCGTTGCGTTTACCGGCGCACTGGCACTGGGAATGGGACTGATCGGCGGAGGCCTTTTGGTGCTGGCGCTTGGCGTGCTCAGCGTAGTTCTGGTGGTATGGATTTTCGGAGGGTTCCTGCCATGGGCGCTTAAGGGAATCTGGAAATTGTGCAAGATGCCATTTGAGAAGAGAAAAGAAAGACAGGGGTGTTAGAGATGAAAAAATTTACAATTGTTGGATTGATCGTAGCGGCAATTCTTGCAGGAGCAGGACTTCTATTCTGCGGTATTTCCGCGCTAAACGGTGGATACGGTGCAGCAAAAGCAGTGTTTGAGGGCGAGGGGATCAGTCACGGAAGATGGCATATTAATAAGGATGGAATCTATTTTGATGAGCCGGACAGCTGGAATGACGATGATGACTGGGATGACGATGACTGGGATGACAGTGAGGATCTCGATGATACGGAGGACCTTGATGATATGGATGACACGGAAGATCTTGAGAATCTGGATAGCACCGAGGGCGCGGACGATACGGGTAACGTTTCCCGCGTGAATACATTCCCGGTAAGTGAGATAGAAAACCTGAACATGCAGATCGGGGCAGCCAGAATCCGCCTCGAGGAGGGAGACGACAGCGAGAATGTCGTGGTAACCTTAAAGCGCGGCAAGGAAAAATATTATCAGGCACGGATGAAAGACGGAACGCTTGAAATCTCATACGGTAAAAATCTGAAGGGAATTAATTGGGGAGATAATCATGCAATTATAACGGTTCAGGTACCGGCGGGAATGAAGGTGAATGATATTGATATGAGCATCGGAGCCTGCGAGGCGAAGATACTGACCGACACCATCAGTTGTAATAATTTAAGCGTGGACGTCGGCGCAGGAACTTTGAAGGCGGATGGGTTTACTGTGGCTGAGGAAATGGAGTTAGATATCGGTGCCGGCGAGATGATCTTAAACGGAGGAACATACGGCAGTGCTGATATCACATGCGGTGTCGGAAACTTCGAGATGAAAGGAAGCGTGGAACAGGATCTGACTGCAGAGTGTGGAATGGGAAACATGGAGATCCATCTGACTGGAAATGAAAAAGATTACAATTACACGCTGTCCTGCAGCATGGGTAATCTGAAAGTGGGAGATACCTCCTACAACGCCATTTCCAAGGAGAAGACCATTGAAAATGACGGTGCAAAGGGAGATATCGATTTAAGCTGTGGCATGGGAAATCTGGAACTGGATTTTGAATAGTCTTATTTCGCGATCCATTCCCGGATATCCGATACCTGGGATAAAACAGGGAGCAGTAAGATGGCAAGAATAATGCCGACCACACCCTGTACGATATTAAAAGGAATACCGGTGGCAGAAGATGCGATGCCTGCGGCGATGGAAGCCTCATTTAAGGAGCCACTGCCAAAGGCGGAAAGACCGGCTTCATACAGAAAATATCCAAAGACCATGATGGTTTCGCCCACGATACCGCCGATTAAGATCGCGATAAACTGGCGCTGCTTGGAACTGCCGATATGCTGCAGATGGTGGAATAATAACCCTGCAATGCCTGCGGTCAGTGCCTTGATGATAAATGTTGCCGGTGCCCAGGATGCATATCCGGAAAAAACATCCGAGAACATGGAGCCGATACCGGCAGCCAAAGCGCCCGGCAGAGGTCCTAAGATGACACCGGACAAAAGCACGAAACCGTCGCCGGGATGGATATATCCCATGGTTGGGGTTGGAATTTTGATGATCATGGTTGCTACACAAGTCATGGCTGCAAGAAGTGCAGCTGTGACTATTTTTTTGATTGTCATGTCTTTCATAATAATCCTCCTCAAATTGAAATTGAGACAAGGATACCATAAAATGGCACGATTAAAATAACCAGTTGCGGCAAAAATGACCAGACCAGTTTGACAAGACATCTGGAAATCAGTACTATATCTTTGCACCATATTTTAATATGATGCAAAGATATGATACGGATTTGCAAATGTTAATGTTATGGAAAAGTGAGGGGTTATGAGTAAGACAGTTCGAATG